>DBGBJN010000194.1:0-1952 GCA_048449885.1 Collinsella sp. | reverse complement strand
ACGAGCATTGCCAGCGAAGAGCCCAGCACCACGTACCAGGTGCCGCCGATGGTGGCGTTAAGGGCAGTGTTGACCTCGATCATACCCGTGTCGTAGTAAGCACCCCACATGCCGGGCGTGAGCGAGCATGCCCAAAAGCACAGGCTCACGGCCAGGTTGACCAGCAGCGCGAGGATAGAGATTTTGATGGATGCCTTGGCGCCAAAGCGCTTGCAGATCATGTCCTGGCACAAAAATGAGACCCAGCTCACCACAAAGCCGCAATCGAGCGCCAGATACGGCAGGCTGATAAGCTCTTTGTTGGCCAGCAGGTTCATCATGATGACGCTCACGAAAAACAGCGAAACCGTTGCCGCGGGAATGCTCCGCAACAGGACCTTGTAGTCCTCCATGACCTTCTTGATCATTATGTACTCCTTTGGTTTTAGGTTTAACGAGCAGGATATCGGACCCGAACTGCTCGGACGCCCCGGTCTTGAGACGCCGGTGGGTATGATAGCCGCTCGCACGGCATCAGGCAAGCAAACGGCGCGGCAACCCCGCAGGGCCACCGCGCCGATGCGTTAAAAGGCTACGTTGCCAAACTCCGACAGGATCAGGTCGGGGTTGTGGTCGGTTGCCCAATCCACGTTCCACGGGCTCGTGAACAGCAGCAGCTTGCCGCCGCGCATGTCCTCGACGCGCAGCGTGTCGCGCGTGAGCGAAAGGCCCGGGATATCAATAGTGTCGGGGTCGTTCTGGATCCAGCGGATGTCCGTATAGGGCAGCGGCTGGCGACGAACCTCAACACGGTACTCGGCCTTGAGGCGACGCTCGAGTACCTCAAACTGAAGCACGCCGACCACGCCCACGATGACGCTCTCCATGCCGGCACCCAGCTCGCGGAAGATCTGGATGGCACCCTCCTGGGCAAGCTCCTCCATGCCCTTGACGAACTGCTTGCGCTTGAGCGTATCGACCTGCGTAATGCGAGCGAACATCTCGGGGGCAAACGTCGGGATCTGCGGATACTGCACGTGGCGCTTGCCGGAGCACACGGTGTCGCCGATGCTAAAGATACCCGGATCGAACAGGCCCACGATATCACCCGCGTACGCCTCGTCCACGATGGCGCGGTCATCGGCCATCATCGACGTGCCCGTGGCAAGCTTAAGTTTGCGGTTGCCCTGCACGTGGAAGGCGTCCATGCCGCGCTCGAACTTGCCCGAGCAAATGCGCACAAAGGCGATGCGGTCGCGGTGGTTCTTGTCCATGTTGGCCTGGATCTTAAACACAAAGCCGCTAAAGTCGTCGCGGCAGGGATCGACCGGCTCGTTGGCGAGCGTATCGGTATAGGCGCGCGGCGTCGGGGCCAGACGCAGGAACTCCTTGAGGAAGGGCTCCACGCCAAAGTTGGTAAGCGCCGAGCCAAAGAACGCCGGGCTCAGCTTGCCGCAGGCCACGGCATCCAAATCCAGCTCGTCGCCGGCACCATCGAGCAGCTCGATGTCGTCCATCAGGTTCTTATGGTTCTCCTCGCCGATGAGCTCGTCCATGGCGGGGTCGCCCAGCTCGGCCTCGACCTCGGCGACCTTCTTGGTCGCGTTGGCGTGGCCGTCGCCCTCAAAGGCGATAACGCGACGAGTCTGACGATCGAACACGCCGCGGAAGTTGCGGCCGCTGCCGATCGGCCAGTTCATGGGATACGTATTGATACCCAGGACGTTCTCGATCTCTTCCATGAGCTCAAACGGATCGCGAGCCTCGTGGTCGAGCTTGTTCACAAAGGTGAAGATGGGAATGTGACGCAGCGTGCAGACCTTAAAAAGCTTTTTGGTCTGGGCCTCGACGCCCTTGGCGCCGTCGATGACCATGACAGCGGCGTCGGCGGCCATAAGGGTACGGTAGGTATCCTCCGAGAAGTCCTGGTGGCCGGGGGTATCGAGGATGTTGACGCAGGCGCCGTTGTAGGT
>DBGBJN010000193.1:0-6433 GCA_048449885.1 Collinsella sp. | reverse complement strand
GAACCCGGAAGCTAAGCCCCATCGCGCCGAGAGTACTGCGGGGTCAGCCCGTGGGAGGCCAGGGCGCCGCTGACCGGTGGACGGCACCGAGCCGTACGCTTGAACTGAGAAGGGGGAGGCCTCGCGGCCTCCCCCTTTTTTTGCGTTTGCGGGCTTTTGTCTCACATAGTAGCTGTGTTTTATAACCCTCGTTTGTCGCATCTTCTGTGAACGGGCTACAATAACTTAGTCTGTGCGATATGGAGGTGAACATGGCTGAAGCTGGTATCGGCGTTGATATCGTCGAGATTTCCCGTATGAAATCAATTCTTGAAAAGACGCCGTCGTTTGCTCGGCGTGTGTTTACCGAAGAAGAGCGTGCGTATTGTGATGCATCATCGCGTCCCGCTGCTCACTATGCCAGCCGCTTTGCTTCGCGCGAGGCGGTACTTAAAGCTCTCGGCACGGGTTTTAGTCAAGGCGTTGGTCGCAAGGATGTTTCGGTTACGCGTGATAAACTCGGCAAACCGAAAGCGCTGCTTTCGGGCCGTGCTCTCGAGATCGCTCAAGAGCTGGGTGTTGTTGAGGTCGCTCTTTCCATTACGCTTACAGGAGACTTAGCCGTTGCGAATGCCATCGCGATTACCGAAGATGCTCGGCCTAAGCCAAAAGAGGAAAAGGTGAGTACCAAGAAACGCGTAGCGCAGACATTTAAAGAGGCTCGCTCTGTTTTAGATGAGCTTGAGCAGCTGCAGAATTCAGCATTGACGGAGCACCTGGGCGATGCTTCGCAAGATACGCTAGGAGCATAGATGAAACCGGTTTTGAGTACCGAAGAAGTCGTTCGTCTCGAGGATATCATCGAACGCGAAGGGACTTCGAAGGCCGAGCTTATGGAGCTCGCGGGTGAGTTTGCCGCCAACGAGATCTTGAAGCTCAATCCCGATCGGGTTCTCGTTCTGGTCGGTTTTGGTAATAATGGCGGCGACGGTTGGGTTGCCGCCGATATTCTGAGCCATAAGGGTGTGGACGTCGATATCGTTTCTCCGGTTGAGCCGGATGAGATTCCTGCTGCTCTGGCACGTCATGTTGCTCGTCGTACTGCCGGCCGCGATGTGCACGTTTGCGTCGGCCCCTCGCGTGATGAACTCGAGGTTTTGATCGATAAGGCCGATGTTGTTGTCGATGCCATTTTTGGTACCGGTTTTCACGGGAATCTGCGTGCGCCGTTCTCCATCTGGATTCCTACGGTCAATGAATGCGCCGACTGTGTCGTATCCATTGATGTCCCCTCGGGCCTGAATGCCGAGACGGGCGTTGTTGATGACGACTGCATTCGTGCCGAGCATACGGTGACGATGATTGCGCCCAAGATTGGTTTGTATAGCGCCGATGGCCCTGAGTATGCTGGCGATTTGATCTGCGGCAATCTTTACGACCGTCTTGACGAGGTCATCGATGATGTCGACCACGCCGCTGAGATTGTCGAGCCCGGTGACTTAGTTGATTACTTTGCTCCACTACCTACGAATATCGATAAGTATTCCCGTGGCTCTGTGCTTATTGTCGCCGGATCTGCGCAATATCCTGGTGCTGCCATTATGGCGGCCAAGTCTGCAGCTCGCGCGGGTGCTGGTTACGTGGCAGTTGCGGCTCCTGACGCCTGCGCCAATCTTATTCGCATGGCACTTCCTTCGATTCCCGTCTTTGCTATTCCGTCTGATTCCCGCGGCTCCTTTGGCGCCGCTGCGCGCATGACGGTGTGCGAGATTGCAAAGAAGTACAGCTGCGTACTGTGCGGTCCTGGTATGACGACATCTGCCGGCGCTATGCAGGTGGTTTCGGGCTTGCTCGAGCTTGATGTGCCGCTTATTTTGGACGCCGATGCACTCAACTGCCTTGCTAAGATTGCCATTGACGGTATTGATAGTAACCCCGAGATGTATCGTCGCGAGCAGCCGTTGGTTATGACGCCGCACTATCGTGAGCTTTCGCGTCTGGTTGCCGGAGACGAGGTGAACGACCTTGGTACCGCGATTGCAGCCGCGCAGAAGGTTGTCTGGGCTGCAGGCTCCGACAACCTGGTGGTCATTGCCAAGGGGCCGACGACGGCTATCTGTGGCGTTGAGCGTGTACTGCTGCCGCTCTCGGGTCCGGCTTCTCTGGCAACTGCCGGTTCGGGTGATGTTCTCGCGGGTATTTTGGCCGGCACGCTTGCCACCATGCGCGACGAGATGGATCGTTGGGAGTTGCTGTATTCGTACGCCGTCGCACTTCACAGCTACGCCGGTTTTGCCGCGGCGACGGAGTATGGTGAGAAGAGCGTTATCGCGACCGATCTTATCGACTTGATCGGTCCTGCCATGGAGCTGGCGGCAAAGGATGCGCTCGAAGATCTGGGAATCATGGACGAAGGGTCGGATGACTAATCATGAATAAAGCCGATTTGACGCGCTGGTCCTGGGTCGAGATCGACCGCGGGGCGCTCCGTCGCAACACGAGGGCCTATAAGAACTTGCTGAATCCACGTCAGCGCCTGTGCTGCGTGGTCAAGGCCGATGCTTATGGTCATGGAGCTGTTGAGTGCGCCAAGATCATGTATTCGGCCGGTGCCGACATGTTTGCCGTGGCGACGGTTAACGAGGGCGTTGAGCTCAGACAGGGCGGGATTACGAAACCCATCCTCATCCTAAGCGAGCCGCCTATCGAGGCCATTCCGACGTTGCTCGAGTTTGATATCATGCCCTCGGTCTATACGTCTGACTTTGCTCTTGCGTATGGCGAATGTGCCGTCGCGGCGGGCAAAGTGGGTAGGTATCATCTCGCCATCGAGACGGGCATGAATCGTATCGGCGTTCACTACACGCAGGTGCTCGACTTTGTCCGCGGTATAAATTTCCATCGCGGTATTCAGTGCGACGGCGTATTTACGCACTTCGCCACGGCCGATGAACCTTCGGGCTGGGACTACAAGCTGCAGTGTCAGCGCTTTACCGAGGCCGTTCAGGCCATTAAGGATGCGGGTTTTGAGTGCGGTATCGTGCACTGCGCCAACACGCCGTCTTCGATGCTCGACCCCTCGATGCATTTTGATATGATCCGCGCCGGCGTTGGCTTGTATGGCATGCAGCCGTGCGAGCTGAGTGGCCGCGTGATGCAGCTTGATCCCGTTATGAGCGTCCATGCGCGCGTGACGCGCGTGGCACACCCTGCGATGGGTGAGGGCGTGGGCTACGGTTTTACCTACCGCGTACCGCGCACGCGCGTTCAGATCTGCACGCTGCCGATCGGTTATGCCGACGGCCTATCGCGTACGCTTTCCAATCGTATGGATGTGCTGTATCGCGGCGAGCGCGTGCATCAGGTTGGCAATATCTGCATGGACCAGTTTATGGTCGCCATTCAGTCCAACCCGGCACACGAGATTCCCGAGGCCGAGTATGGTGACGAGATGATTATTGTCGGCCGCGATGGCGATGCCGAGATCACTATGGACGAGATGGCCCGACTGCGCGGAACGATTAACTACGAGGTCGCCTGCGGCTTTGGCATGCGCCTCGACAAGGTTTACGTGTAGGAGTCGCCATGGGCGTCATGCACATCCCTGGCCATACCCATCAGGCACCACGTGAGGTCGCACTCGAGGAAATTGAGGCCGTTCTGGGCGATTGTCACCTCTGCCAGCTCTACCAGTCGCGTCACAATATCGTGTTTGGCGTGGGAAACCCCCGCGCTCGTGTGATGTTTATTGGCGAGGCGCCGGGCCGCAATGAGGATTTGCAGGGCGAGCCCTTTGTGGGGGCGGCAGGCGAGGACCTCAACGGCATTTTGTCGCTGGCGGGGCTCAAACGCGAAGACGTCTACATTGCCAACGTGCTTAAGTGCCGCCCGCCGGGAAACCGCAATCCACGTCCCGAGGAAGTGCTGGCTTGCTCGCCGTTTTTGCGTGAGCAGATTCGAAGCATCTGGCCCGATATTATCGTGACGCTCGGCAACCCCGCGACGCACTTTGTGCTTAAGACCGAGATTGGCATTACTAAGCTGCGCGGCAGGTTCCACCAGATGGGGCATTTTGTAGTAATGCCCACGTTCCATCCGGCAGCAGCGCTACGCAATCCGACGTGGCAGGAACTGCTGGAGGAAGACTTTAAGATGCTGGGCGACTATCTGGAGCGACATCCCGCACCAGAGGACGCCTCGGAATAATAAGGAGCATATATGTCCCTGGAGCGCCTGGGGGTAGGTACTTACAAAACGACTTGCGCTGCCGATACGGAGTACTTTGGCGAGCTAATTGCACCGTGCCTTGAGGACGGCGATGTGCTCATCCTGACCGGTGGCCTGGGAGTGGGCAAAACTCACTTTACCAAGGGCGTCTCGCGCGGGCTGGGCGATGGGCATATGGTTACGAGCCCTACGTTTGCGCTCATGGCCGTTCACGATCAAGGCCGTATTCCGCTGTTTCACTTTGATCTATACCGCCTGGAGCATGCCTACGAGCTCGAGGATACGGGCATTTTCGATGTGCTGGGCTATGAGGGTGCTTGCCTGCTGGAATGGGGCGAACAATTCCAAGACGAGCTGACGGATGAGTATCTTTCGGTGACGCTCAAGCGTGATGAGGGCGACAGCGATGTGCGAACGATAACGCTCGAGGCGCACGGTGACCGCGCAATGGAGCTTTCCCATTTGATTGATAAGGCTGTACAAGATGAGCTTGCATAACGACAACGCGCTGGTGGTGGCGCTCGATACTTCGACCGACATGCTTGCCTGCGCGGCAAGCTGGATTGATGGGCAGACGGGCGAGACGAAGCTCGTGAGTGGCGACCACATGTGTCGCCGTCACGCCAACGTTGAGCTCGTGAATACCGTTGATGGCGTGCTGGCTCAAGCCGGTCTGGATCGCAGCGATGTTGGTTACTACGTGGTCGGCCGCGGCCCGGGGTCGTTTACGGGTGTGCGCATCGGCATCTCCACTGCCAAGGGCCTCGCGCGCGGTGCCAATGTTCCGCTGCTGGGCGTGTCGACGCTCGACGCTTGCGCTTGGACGGCGTGGAAGGCTGGCGTGCGCGGCAAGCTTGGTATCTTGGCCGATGCTATGCGCGGTGAGGTATATCCGGCGCTGTATATGCTGGTCGATGAGGGTCCCGAGCGTCAATTTGAGCGCGAACACGTGGTCAAGGCCGCCGTGGCGCTCGATGAGTGGCGCCGAGCAGCGGACTGGGACCAGGTTCAGCTGACCGGTGACGGTCTCGTGCGCTATGGCAAGCTGCTGGGTGAGGACGAGACCGCCCGCTGCGTGGAGCGCGACCTGTGGTGGCCTTCGGGCGAGGGCTTGCTGCTCGCGCACGCTGCGGGTGACGGCGATCCGGCTCGCGTCCTGCCGATTTACACGCGCCTTTCGGATGCCGAGGAAAACGAGCGCAAGCGTCTTGGTCTTGCCGAGAGTGCGCAGAGCGAAATTACGGGCGTTGCCGATGAGCTCGCCGGTCGTCATCTGCAGTTCCGTCCCATGGGCGCGGCGGATGCCGAGGGCGCGAGCGCGCTAGAGGCCGCCTGCTTTGAAGGTGCCGGACACGAGGCGTGGACGCCGGGCATGTTCCTGTCCGAACTGGGCGAGGGCGTCGCTGCGCCGCGTAGTTGGTGGGTGGCACACGACGACGGCAAGCTGCTGGGCCTTGCCGGCGGTATGGTCGTGGACGGTGATGTGCAGATTCTGGATGTCGCCGTCGACCCGGCACATCGCCGTGAGGGCATTGCCCGCAAGCTGCTGTCGCATGTGAGCTATGATGCCCAGATGCTCGGCTGCACCACGGCTTCGCTCGAGGTTGAGGACGGCAACGAGGGGGCGATCGCGCTTTATAACGCTCTGGGCTTTACCGAGGCAGGACGGCGCCGCGGCTACTATGGTGCCGGCAAGGATGCCATCGTCATGACGGCTCCGCTGCCCCTGGTGCTTCCGGTCGACAATGCTTCGCCCGAGCCGACGGCAGCCGAGCAGCGCGTATGGCCGCTGCCTGCGCCTGGGCGCTCCGAGGGGGAGCGTGCCGAAATTGAGCGCCGCCGCCTAGTGCTCGCTATTGAGAGTTCCTGCGACGAGACGGCCGTGGCGATTATCGATGCGGATGGCAATATGCTGGCCAACCAGGTGTCGACACAGATTGATTTTCACGCCCGCTTTGGCGGCGTGGTGCCCGAGATCGCCTCGCGCAAACACGTTGAGGTGATTGTGAGTGTCGTGGATGCGGCGCTCGAGGATGCCGCAGCATCGCTTGGTCTTGAGGGTGGAGCCATTGCCCCCAGCGAGCTTGCCGCCGTGGGCGTGACACAGGGTCCGGGCCTGGTGGGCGCCCTCGTGGTGGGCGTTGCCTTTGCCAAAGGCTTTGCCTACGCTGCCGGTAAGCCGCTCGTATGCGTCAACCATCTGGAGGGGCACCTGTTTGCCAACCTG
>DBGBJN010000192.1:0-2003 GCA_048449885.1 Collinsella sp. | reverse complement strand
CGCTCGACCCATGCGACGAGCTCGTCGTGCAGCACGATGCCGTCGCGCGTCTTGCCGCCGATGTAGCGGATCGGGAACGGGTCGTCGCGGTCCTTGGCGAGCCGGTACATGGCGTCGCGGCTGATGCGCAGCATCGCGCACGCCTCGTCGGCGCCGAATATCGCGTTTGTCGATGCGATGAGCCTCACCTGGCTCCTGCTAGTGCTCTTGGTCATGGTCGTCCTCGAGCTCCTTTCGTCTCGAGGCTCCCTCGCGTGCCCGGCCGCGGGCGGCTCCCGGGGCGGTCGCCGCCGTCATTTCCTGCCGCTCCTTGACTCGATATAGGCGTCCACTGACGCCCTCGAAACCAGGAGCTTCCTGCCGAGCCTGTACGAGTCGATCTCTCCCGACCAGATGAGGTCGTACGCCTTGTTTCGGCTCGCCCTCATGTACTGCTGCATCTCGATCACCGTCATCCATTCGTCGCGGCCCTGGTTGTTCTCGGGCGCGGCGCATTCGGCTGTGCGTGCCATGGTTCCTCCAATCTTCCCGTGCGGCACCGTGCGGGCACACCGCGCGGCACAGTGTCCCTTTTCGTCTGCGCGACGATTGAACCGCCTGCTGGCGCATCGCGCGCATGACGGGAACGGAGACGGGTCGAGGTGGGTCGAGCTGGTCGGGCCTCCACGAAACGGCCATGAGCCGCGTGGCTTAGCTCTCAGCTAAGTCCCTGAAAAGTAAAAGGCGCCCATGCGGGCGCCTGCCTAGGAGCGATGTTCGTTCGGTTGTGGTTGGAATGCTTCTCTTCCGCGGTGCTGTCGTCCGGGGTCCGGCATCTGTCGTTCGCCTCTTCTGTCGTGTTTGATGTTGTGTGTTATGCGAGCGACCTTGCGCGGGCCTGCCGGCCCGTTGCCCCAGGTGCACCCGGGTAAATGGTACCCATCCGTTGGAACATGGACATCGCGGGAGGGCTGTTTGGGCAAGCTAGGATGGATGAGCGGCGGGGTTCTAAATGCAATAATTCGAGCTAAAGGGCCTTGTACTCTCTTTTGTAAAACGCGAGGGTGCAATAAACTCGACGATCCCCCTGAACCTTTTCTGAACGAATCAGCTCTTAGGCGGTATGACGCGACACGCATCGGTAGTGCTCGGACTGGGTTAGTCATCGAGTGGGTATAGAACATACGTTCTGTATAACGTTATAGCACCAGGTGGCAGGCGTAGTTTCAATCGAAGCTACGCCTGCTGCTATATATGGGTTGATGGTGGTATCAATGACCGCGATGCTTCTGTTTGCGCTTCAGTTTTCGCTGCTCGAAGCGCGCCTCCGCCTCATCCGCGCGACGCTGGCTTCTTGCTTGAGCCGATTCCCGCTTCATCGTCTCCCGCTGATTCGCGAGCGCCTGCTGCGCCTTGGTGCTCATCGCCGGCTGCTTGAGGGCTTTCGCCGCCTCGCGGGCGCGTCTCTTGGGGTTCTTCGCGGGCTCGCTCGCCTCGGACGGATCGTCACCGAAGAACGCGAGCTTCGCCCATTTGCTTGTAACGAATCGCAGGATCTCCTCATCGGACGGTTCTGCGCCGAAGACGATGCGGGCGACGCCGTACCTGCCGTCCTCGACATGCTCCGCCAGCCCGACCCAGAATTGGCCGTCGTGATATACGGTCAGGGTGGACGACACGCTGATCTGCATGGCTGGTTCCTCCTTTATGTAGATGACCATGCAGAGAAGGGACAACCAAGGAGGCAGGTTACTGATGCGGACCCCCGCACGCCCACGACTACCCGACGGGGACTGTGTTTTCATCTCTGGTGCCCGCATTGTAGCACGCGCGGATTCACGATGTTGATTGCCGGCGCCTAGACGGAGATGAAGGCGGTTCGATCTAGGTCAAGCCGGTCGCTCGTTCATGAAGCGGCCGATTCCCTGAAAATAAAAGGCGCCCACGAGGACACCTACAGGCTATCTTCGAACTACTTGGTTGGGGCAGACGGAGGAAAAAAATAGGGCAGAATCGCTCTCACG
>DBGBJN010000191.1:0-2600 GCA_048449885.1 Collinsella sp. | reverse complement strand
CGGGGGAGGGGGCAGGTTCTCCACGTGTTACTCAGCCGTTCGCCACTCGCTTCCCTCCGGAGAGGGGTGCCGTTCGACTTGCATGTGTTAGGCGCGCCGCCAGCGTTCATCCTGAGCCAGGATCGAACTCTCCGTCCAAATATGCTGGGCTTCGAGCCCGTCCGGTCCTCACAACTGTTACGCTGATCGGTTCCGTTCGATTCATATGGTTTTAGTATAGGAAAAGGAATTTCTCGGGGCCGCCTCTCGGCGGCCTTGCGAAAAACAAATCCAAGTTAGACCATTTCAAATGGTTCGATGTCTGCCCGGATGCGACACTTGAAGTGTCCATCCTCGCAGTATCCGGTTCTCAAGGTGCACGCCTGCGCGGCTCATCCGGTTCCACCGGGCCGCGCGGCAAGGAGATATACTGCCAGACCGGAGGGGCCCCGGGGGCGGGAATCTGGTCGTACACATTTCCTACACAGTTTGGGATTCTCAGCTGTATTTGCCAGTAATAAAGAGGGGACCTCGTTTCCGAGATCCCCTCCTCTGTTTATCTATAGAAATAGGCTTTCAAAGCCTTAGGCCAGCAGCTTGCGACCGGACTCCTCAATCGCGTCAAGTGCTGCATCTGCCTCGGCGGCATCCGCGCCCTTAGCGAAGATGTACAGCTTAATCTTGGGTTCGGTGCCGGAAGGACGAACAATACCCTTGTTGCCGCCCTCAAGATCAAACTCAATGACATTAGCCTTCGGCAGGCCGTTCACGCAGGTGTTGTAATCCACGACGGCCTCAATCTTGGAACCGGCGAGCTCCGCGGGCGGGTTCTCGCGCAGACCAGCCATGATGCCGGCCATCTTTGCCGCACCCTCAGCGCCCGGATAGCTCAGCGAAATCGTCTTGTTGTGATAGTAGCCATACTTCTCGTACAACTCGTGCATCGCATCGGCAAGGTTCTTGCCCTGGAGCTTGTAATACTGCGCCATCTGGCAAATCAGAAGCGAAGTGCTCACGGCGTCCTTGTCGCGCACGTGGTCGCCGGCCAGATAGCCGTAGCTCTCCTCAAAACCGAAGATAAAGCGATCGACCTCGCCAGCATCGGAAAGCGAGGTAATGATGTCACCGATGTACTTGAAGCCGGTCAGGCAGCGACGGAGCTCAAACCCATACTCCTCGGCTAGAGCATCGACCATAGCGGAAGAAACAATGGTAGTAACCGCGACCTTCTTGGTGAGATCCTCACCGCGGGCAGCACGGGTCTTGCAGATATAATCGAGCAGCAGAACGCCCATCTCATTGCCGGTCAGCAGCAGATAGTCATCGCCATTCTTAACGGCAACGCCAACACGGTCGGCGTCGGGATCGGTTGCAAGCAGCAAATCAGGGTGAACCTGCTCGCAGAGATCGATGCCCTTCTGCATGGCCTGACGGATCTCGGGGTTAGGATACGGGCAGGTCGGGAAATCGCCGTTAGGCTCCTTCTGCTCGGGAACAACCGTGACATCGGTGATGCCAGCGCGCTCGAGCACCGTCGTGACGGGAATGAGGCCAGTGCCGTTGAGCGGAGTGTAGACGAGCTTAAGCGGAGCGCTAGCGATCTCCTCGGCAGAAAGGTTAGTCACGCCGCGGGCGAGAACGGCGTCGTAATAACGCTCGAGGCACGAGTCATCGATCCATTTGACCAGACCCTGCTCAAGAGCCTCATCGAAGTCCATGGACTTCACGCCGGTGAACGTATCGGTCTCGGCGATAGCCTTAGAAATTGCATCGGCGGCCTCGCTGGTGATCTGGCAGCCGTCGGGACCATAGGCCTTATAGCCGTTATAAGGCGCCGGATTATGACTAGCGGTCATGCAAATGCCACCGGAGCACTTAAGGTCGCGGACGGCCCAGGAGAGCGTCGGCACAGGAGAAATCTTGGGATACACGAGGGCAGTCACGCCGTTTGCTGCAAGAATGGCAGCCGTCGTCTTGACGAACAGCTCACCTTTATTGCGGCTATCACGAGCGATGGCGACCGTCGGATGCTCGAAGGTCGCATTGAGGTAGTCAGCAAATCCCTGGGTCGCACGACCGACCGTATAGATATTCATACGGTTAGTGCCCGCACCGATAGTGCCACGAAGGCCGGCAGTACCGAAGGCGAGATCCTGGAAGAAAGCGTCGGTGATGGCGTCCTCATCACCCTGCTCCTTCATCGTGTTAAGCTCAGCGAGGAGCTCCTCGTCCTTGACATTGGCAATCCAAGTATCAAGCAGCTCATGAACATCTGCCATGTGAGTCCTTCCGTCACAATCAATAAAACGACCCGTGTAAAACAGGACAAGCGCAGCAGTGCGCTAAAGCAAATATTAGTCCATTGAGAGCAAAGAACCGACCAAAGAACGGTGAACGTCTATATTCAGCGGTGGATGATTAAATTGATTTAATTGCATAAGGAATGTTGCGCGTAAACGCAAAAAAGGGGGTGGCCGCGAGGCCTCCCCCTTCTCAGTTCAAGCGTACGGCTCGGTGCCGTCCACCGGTCAGCGGCGCCCTGGCCTCCCACGGGCTGACCCCGCAGTACTCTCGGCGCGATGGGGCTTAGCTTCCGGGTTCGGAACGGGACCGGGCGTGCC
>DBGBJN010000190.1:0-3498 GCA_048449885.1 Collinsella sp. | reverse complement strand
CGCATTAGCCCCGAGCAGTGGGCCAATATCAACGAGGCCACGCAGACCTTGTCCAAGCTCGATATTCTGATTGACGATACGCCCGGCACCACAGTGACCGAGATTCGCGCCAAGAGCCGCCGCATGCTCCATAACAAGGAGAAGGCAATCATCATCCTGGACTACCTGCAGCTGGTGAGTCCTCCGCCGGGACGCCGCTCCGAGAGCCGTACCGTCGAGGTTTCGGAGATGTCGCGTGGTCTGAAGATCATGGCCAAGGAGCTCAAGATCCCGCTCATCGCGCTGTCGCAGCTCTCGCGTCAGGTCGAATCCCGTACCGGCAAGCGTCCGCAGCTTTCCGACCTTCGTGAATCGGGCTCTATCGAGCAGGACGCCGATATCGTCATGTTCTTGGACCGCTCCGCCGACGAGGCCGAAGCCTCGCGCGACGATCGACCCGACGAGGGCGTTACGCGTATCGTCGTGGCCAAGAACCGTTCGGGCCCGATCGGCGACGTCGATCTGATGTTCCTGCCGGCATCCACCAAGTTCTATGAGCTTGATGGGGCACATGCCGAGGAGTAGGACAGGCGCCCGTTGCACGGGTATACTGGGAATGTTTTGTGCTTCTGCGTGCCGGCGTGGCGCGTAGACAGTCCATGAATGTAAGGAGTAAACATGCCGTCAACCGTTTTGGTCGGTGCCCAGTGGGGCGATGAGGGCAAAGGTAAGATTTGCGACCTGGTCGCCGGCGACTTCGATGCCGTCGTGCGCTACTCGGGAGGCAACAACGCCGGCCACACCATCGTCGTCAACGGCAAGAAGTACGGCCTGCACCAGGTGCCCTCCGGCATCATGTATTCCGATCACGTGTCGGTGATCGGTAACGGCTGCGTCGTCAACCCCAAGGTTGTCCTTGAGGAGATCGATATGTTCGAGGCCGACGGCATCACCACCAAGAACCTCAAGATTAGCGGCAACGCGCATGTCATCATGCCGTACCACATCGATCTGGATGGCGCCTTTGAGCAGAAGCTCGGCAAGAAGAACATCGGTACCACCAAGCGCGGCATCGGTCCGTGCTATCAGGACAAGATGGCGCGCATTGGCCTGCGCATGCAGGACATGCTGGACGAGGCACTGTTCCGCGACAAGCTGGAGACCGCTCTCGCCCGCGTGAACCCCGAGCTCGAGCTCATCTACAACCTGCCCACCTACACCGTGGACCAGATTTGCGACGAGTACCTGCCGATGGCCGAGCGCCTGCGTCCCTACATCACCGAGACGAGCCTGCTGCTCAACAACATGATCGATGAGGGCAAGAACCTGCTGTTTGAGGGCGCCCAGGCGACGCTACTCGACATCGACCACGGCACCTATCCGTACGTGACGTCTTCCAACTGCACCGCCGGCGGTGCCATCACCGGCTCTGGCGTGGGCATGAAGAACGTCGACCGCGTGCTGGGCGTCATGAAGGCCTATATCACCCGCGTCGGTTCGGGCCCCATGCCCACCGAGCTTTCCTATGAGTCCGAGGCCGGCCACACGCTGACCGAGGAGGGCTATGAGTACGGCGTGACCACCGGTCGCCGTCGTCGCTGCGGCTGGTTTGACGGCCCTATCGCCAACTATGCCTCGCGCGTCAACGGCCTCACTGACATCGCCGTGACCAAGCTCGACGTGCTTTCGGCTTTCGACACCATCAAGGTGTGCGTTGCCTACGACGTCGATGGCGAGCGTTACACGAGCGTGCCCGAACACCAGGTGCGCTTTGAGCATGCCAAGCCCATCTACGAGGAGCTCCCTGGCTGGAAGTGCGATATCACCGGTTGCCGCAGCTTTGAGGAGCTGCCGCAGGAGGCTCAGGACTACGTGGCGTTTATCGAGGATCTGGCACACACCCGCGTGACGTTCATTGGCGTTGGCGCTGGTCGCGAGCAGATCATCAACCGATTCTGGAAGTAATCGGGACTATTTGGTTATTGCGATATACCCCTTTGCAGCCCGAGTGGGCGGCCGAGGGGTATATTTGCTTGCAAGGGGCTCGCGCGGAGCGGGCCATTCATCCATAGAGGAGGCACCCTTGAAGGCGGACACTCAAACCATCGACATCCTGTTGTTGGGCAGCGGCGGCCGTGAGCATGCTTTGGCAGCCAAGCTCGCAGCATCACCGCGCGCCGGCAAGCTCTACATTGCGCCGGGCAACGGCGGCACCGCGAGCTGCGGCGAGAACGTTGTTCTCGACGACTGCGATCCTGCGGCCGTGGCGGCGTTTGCGCAGAGCCACGGATGCGGACTCGTGGTAATTGGCCCCGAGGCTCCGCTCGTGGCGGGCGTGGCCGACGCCGTGCGCGCGGCGGGTATTCCCTGCTTTGGCCCGGGTGCCGAGGGCGCCCAGATGGAGGGCTCCAAGCTGTTCTCCAAGCAGCTCATGGAGCGCGCCGGTATCCCTACGGCGGCCTACGGCTCGTTTACCGACGAGGCTTCGGCTCTCGCCTACGTGCGCGAGCAGGGCGCCCCGCTGGTCGTGAAGGCCGACGGCCTTGCCGCGGGCAAGGGCGTTATCGTGGCGACCGAACTTGATCAGGCCGAGGAGGCCGTGCGCGAGTGCTTTGGCGGCACCTTTGGCGATGCCGGCAATACCGTGGTCATCGAGGAGATGCTCGTTGGTCCCGAGTGCTCGCTGCTGGCCTTTACCGACGGCAAGACCGTGCGCCCCATGGCCACCTCGCAGGACCACAAGCGTGCGCTCGAGGGCGACAAGGGCCCCAACACCGGTGGCATGGGCGTCTACAGCCCGGTGCCCATCGTGACCGATGAGGAGCTCGCCACCATGGTGAAGGTCATGGAGCAGACCGTGGCCGAGCTCGCTGCCGAGGGTATCGACTACCGCGGCTGCCTGTACGGCGGCTTTATGCTCACGCCTGCCGGCCCCAAGGTGCTGGAGTTCAATGCCCGCTTTGGCGACCCCGAGACGCAGGTCGTTCTGCCGCGCCTTAAGAACGACCTGGTCGAGGTCATGTTGGCTTGTGCCAACTGCGAGCTCGACCAGATTGAACTCGACTGGCGTGACGAGTGGGCCGTGGCCGTTGTCCTGACGAGTGCGGGTTATCCCGGCAGCTACGAGAAAGGCAAGGTCATTACCGGTATCGCCGATGCCGAGGCCATGGAGAACGTGACCGTGTACCACGCGGGCACCGCCGTGGTGGACGGCCAGCTCGTGACCAATGGTGGCCGCGTGCTTGCCGTGACCGCTCTGGGCGACACGTTCGAGAACGCTCGCAACCTTGCCTACGAGGCCTGCGAGAAGATTGATTTTGAGGGCAAGACCCTGCGTCACGACATCGGCCTGCGCGCGCTGCGCGGCCGAGACGCCTGGGATGCCTAAAGTCCGAGAGGAATGAGACGGATGGACGAGAAGAACGAAGAGCTCGTAGATGCGCAGATCGTCGAGGAGGACAGCCGCATGTATGGGCACTCCGAGGGCGAGCCTGGTGGCGAGGTCGCTGACGAGCCGGC
>DBGBJN010000189.1:0-2340 GCA_048449885.1 Collinsella sp. | reverse complement strand
GACCGGCGACGATGTGCGCGAGGGCCTTTCGGCCGTTATCTCGGTCAAGCTGCCCGATCCGCAGTTTGAGGGCCAGACCAAGGCCAAGCTCGGCAGCTCCTATATGCGCGCGCTGACGCTCAAGATCGTGACCGACGGCCTCGCCGATTACTTGGAGGAGCATCCCAAGCCCGCCCGCGAGATCGTCAAGAAGGCGCAACAGGCCTGCAAGGCGCGCAACGCCGCCCGCAAGGCGCGCGAAGCGACCCGTCGCAAGAGCCTGCTCGAGACGGCGTCCCTGCCCGGTAAGCTCGCTGACTGCTCGGTGCGCGATGCCGAGCTGACCGAGCTCTTCATCGTAGAGGGCGACTCGGCAGGCGGTTCGGCCAAGGACGGCCGTCGCCGAGACATCCAGGCGATTCTGCCCCTGCGCGGCAAGATTTTGAACGTCGAGCGCGTTGGTGACCATCGCGCGTTCTCGAGTGACACCATCCAGTCGCTGATTACCGCGATCGGCTGCGGCGTCACGACGAGTGCCGGCGACGGCGGCGATTTCGATATCACCAAGGCGCGCTACCACAAGATCATCATCATGACCGATGCAGACGTCGACGGTGCGCATATCCGCATCCTGCTGCTGACGTTCTTCTACAAGTACATGCGTCCGCTGATCGATGCCGGCTACGTCTATGTTGCCTGCCCGCCCATCTTTGGCATTAAGGTGCGCAACAAGATCCACTACGTGTATCCCAACGGCCGCCAGCCCGAAGACGAGATCCTGCGTGACACCATCCAGAGCCTGGGCCTGAACCCCGACGATAACGACGAGGACGGCAAGGCCAAGGACGGCAAGATTACCAAAAAGCGCAAGGGCTATACCGTCCAGCGCTACAAGGGTCTGGGCGAGATGGACCCCAAGCAGCTCGCCTCGACGACGATGGACCCCAAGACCCGCATCCTGCAGCGTGTGTCGATCGAGGACGCCGTGGTGGCGGACCGCGCCGTGCGCGAGCTGATGGGTTCCGAGGTCGGCTATCGCCGCGAGTACATCGAGAAGCATGCACATGATGCACGATTCCTTGACGCTTAAGAGGAGGTAACGTGGCAGACGATATCAACAATAACGAGGGTATGGACGAGGCCGGCGATGCCGGTATGCCCGATGATCTGAAGCGCCTGCTTGCCCGTGCTGAGCAGGGCGAGGACGGCGATCCGGACGCCTATAACCCCGATGCCGATGATGATGAGGAAGAAGACGACGACGCCGAGCTCGAGGAGAGCTTTGGCGAAGTCGACCGTGGCGCCTCGGCCGGCGAGGATATCAACGGCGGCCAGCTCCAGATTTCGGAGTTCGGTCGCGAGATGAAGCAGTCGTTCATCGAGTATTCGATGTCGGTTATCACAGCGCGCGCCCTGCCGGACGTGCGCGACGGCTTAAAGCCGGTGCACCGCCGCATCCTGTACGCGATGAACGAGAGCGGCATCTACCCCAACCGCCCACACAAAAAGTCGGCCTGGACGGTCGGCGAAGTTATCGGTAAGTACCACCCGCACGGCGATTTCGCGGTCTATGAGGCCATGGTCCGCCTGGCGCAGTGGTTCTCCATGCGCACGCCGCTCATCGACGGTCACGGTAACTTCGGTAACATCGACGGCGACGGCGCGGCGGCCATGCGTTACACCGAGAGCCGCCTGGCAAAGCCCGCCATGGAACTGCTGCGCGACCTGCAGAAGGATACCGTCGACTGGCAGCCCAACTACGACGAATCGCTCGCCGAGCCCGTGGCGCTGCCCGCGCGCTTCCCCAACCTGCTGGTCAACGGCAGCCAGGGCATCGCCGTCGGCATGGCCACCAACATCGCCCCGCATAACCTCACCGAGGCGATCGAGGCCACCTGCTACCTGATTGACAACCCCGACGCCACCGTCGACGAGCTCATGCAGATCATGCCCGGTCCGGACTTCCCCACCGGCGCCATCATCATGGGCAGCGCCGGCATTAAGCAGAGCTACGAGACCGGTCGCGGCTCCATTACCGTGCGCGCCAAGGCACACGTGGAGTCCACCAAGACCGGCCGCAGCCGCTTGGTCTTTACCGAGATTCCCTACATGGTCAACAAGGGCACCCTGCAGGAGAAGATCGCCCAGCTCGTCAACGACAAGCGCATCGAGGGCATCTCTGATATGCGCGATGAGTCCAACCAGAAGGGTATCCGTCTGGTCATCGAGCTCAAGAAGGGCGTCATTCCGCAGGTCGTGCTCAACAACCTGTATAAGTACACCTCGCTGCAGACGACCTTTGGCGCCAACAACCTGGCACTCGTCAACGGCGTTCCCAAATGCCTGAGCCTGCGCGAGATG
>DBGBJN010000188.1:0-4478 GCA_048449885.1 Collinsella sp. | reverse complement strand
TCAGGGTCTGCTCCTGATGATCCCGAACATGTACAAGATCGCGGGCGAGCAGCTCCCGGGCGTCTTCCACGTCTCCGCGCGTTGCGTCGCTTCCCACGCCCTGAACATCTTTGGCGATCACTCCGACGTCATGGCCTGCCGCCAGACCGGTTTCGCCATGCTCGCCGAGGGCAACGTCCAGGAGGTCATGGACCTCTCGCCGGTGGCTCACCTTGCCGCCATCGAGGGTAAGACCCCGTTCCTTAACTTCTTCGACGGCTTCCGCACCAGCCACGAGATCCAGAAGGTCGCCATGTGGGACTACAAGGATCTGGCCGAGATGTGCGACATGGACGCCGTCCAGGCTTTCCGCGACCACGCGCTCAACCCTGAGCACCCGCACACCCGCGGCAGCCACGAGAACGGCGACATCTTCTTCCAGAACCGTGAGGCCTGCAACAAGGTCTACGACGAGCTCCCTGCCGTCGTCGAGGGCTACATGAAGAAGATCAACGAGAAGCTCGGCACCGATTACGGCCTGTTCAACTACTACGGCGCTCCCGATGCCGACCGCGTCGTCGTGTGCATGGGCTCCTTCTGCGACGTGCTTGAGGAAGTCATCGACTACCTCAACGCTCACGGCGAGAAGGTCGGCCTGGTCAAGGTTCGTCTGTTCCGTCCGTTCTCCATCAAGCACTTCGTCGACGTTCTCCCCGAGACCGTCCAGAAGATTGCCGTCATGGACCGTACCAAGGAGCCGGGTTCTATCGGCGAGCCGCTCTACCAGGACGTCGTCTCCGCTCTCTACGAGGCTGGCAAGACGGGCATCAAGGTCGTCGGCGGCCGTTATGGCTTGGGCAGCAAGGACACGCCTCCCGCGTCCGCGTTCGCTGTCTTCGAGGAGCTTAAGAAGGACGAGCCCAAGCGCGAGTTCACCATCGGCATTGTCGATGACGTGACCAACCTGAGCCTGCCCGAGGCCGAGGATGCGCCCAACACCGCAGCCCCCGGCACCATCGAGTGCAAGTTCTGGGGTCTGGGTGGCGACGGTACCGTCGGCGCCAACAAGAACTCGATCAAGATCATCGGCGACCACACCGACAAGTACGTCCAGGCCTACTTCCAGTACGACTCCAAGAAGACCGGCGGCGTCACCGTCTCGCACCTGCGCTTTGGTGATTCCCCGATCCGTTCGCCGTACTACGTGACCAAGGCCGACTTTGTCGCTTGCCACAACCCCAGCTACATCGTTAAGGGCTTCAAGATGGTCCGCGACGTCAAGCCGGGCGGCACCTTCCTGGTCAACTGCCAGTGGAGCGACGAGGAGTTCGCCGAGCACATGCCCGCCGTGGCCAAGCGCTATATCGCGAACAACAACGTCAACGTCTACCTGATCGACGCTATCGACCTGGCGGCCAAGGTCGGCATGGGCAAGCGCACCAACACGGTGCTCCAGTCCGCCTTCTTCGCGCTGGCCAAGGTTCTGCCCGCCGAGGACGCCCTGCAGTACATGAAGGACGCGGCCACCAAGTCCTACATGAAGAAGGGCCAGGCCATCGTCGACGCCAACCACAAGGCCATCGATGCCGGCGCTACCGCCTTCCGTAAGTTCGAGGTTCCGGCCGACTGGGCTACCGCCGAGGACGCCGCTCCCGTCGAGCTCTCCGAGGAGACCAAGTCCGCTATCGCCCAGCAGGTCAAGAACCTGCTCGAGCCCATCGATCGCATGGACGGCGACAGCCTGCCTGTTTCCGCCTTCGTCGATTGCGCTGACGGCCAGTTTGAGCTGGGCGCCTCCGCATACGAGAAGCGCGGCGTCGCCGTGGTCGTTCCCCACTGGGATGAGACCAAGTGCATCCAGTGCAACCAGTGCGCCTACGTGTGCCCGCATGCCACCATCCGTCCGTTCGCGATGACCGAGGACGAGGCTGCCGCCGCGCCCGAGGCTACCCGCACGCTCGACGCCATGGGCCCCAAGGCCAAGGGCATGAAGTTCACTATGGCTGTGTCCCCGCTCGACTGCATGGGTTGCACCAACTGCGTCAAGGTTTGCCCCAAGGGCGCCCTCGAGATGGTTCCCACCGAGCAGGAGATGGACCAGCAGCCCGTTTGGGACTATATGGTCGAGAACGTCTCCGAGAAGAAGGAGCTCATCGCGGCCAACGTCAAGGGCAGCCAGTTTAAGCAGCCCTACCTGGAGTTCTCGGGCTCCTGCGCCGGCTGTGCCGAGACCGCCTATGCACGTCTGGTGACCCAGGTCGCCGGCGACCGCATGTTCATCTCCAACGCCACCGGCTGCTCCTCCATTTGGGGCAACCCCGCTGCCACCGCTCCTTACTGCAAGGACAAGGACGGTCACGGCCCGGCGTGGAACAACTCCCTGTTCGAGGACAATGCCGAGCACGGTCTGGGCATGGCCGTCGGTTACGAGGCCGTCCAGAAGAAGCTGATCGCCGCTACCCAGGACATCATCGCTGCCGATGGTCCGTCCGATGAGCTCAAGGCTGCCGGCCAGGCTTGGATCGACTCCGTCAACGACGCCGAGGCCTCCAAGACCGCTGCCGCTGCCTACGTTGCCGAGCTCGAGAAGTGCGGCTGCGACGCTTCCAAGGCGATCCTCGCCGACAAGGCTTACCTCACCAAGAAGTCCTTCTGGATCTTCGGCGGCGACGGTTGGGCCTACGACATCGGCTTCGGTGGCCTGGATCACGTCCTGGCTTCCGGCCACAACGTCAACGTCTTCGTCTTCGACACCGAGGTTTACTCCAACACCGGTGGTCAGGCCTCCAAGGCCTCGAACCTGGGCCAGGTCGCTCAGTTCGCCGCTGCCGGTAAGGTGACCAAGAAGAAGTCCCTGGCCGAGATTGCCATGAGCTACGGTTACGTCTACGTGGCACAGGTCGCCATGGGCGCCAACCCGGCTCAGACCCTCAAGGCTATTCACGAGGCCGAGGCCTACGACGGCCCGTCCCTCATCATCGGCTACAGCCCCTGCGAGATGCACTCCATCAAGAAGGGTGGCATGCAGAACTGCCAGGCCGAGATGAAGAAGGCTGTCGAGTGCGGTTACTGGAACCTCTTCCGCTTCAACCCCGAGGCTGCTGCCGGCAAGAAGTTCTCGCTCGATTCCAAGGAGCCCGCGGGCGGTTATCAGGAGTTCCTGATGAACGAGGCCCGTTACGCTTCGCTGACGCGTTCCTTCCCCGAGCGCGCCGAGGAGCTCTTCAAGGAGAACGAGCAGGCCGCTATGGACCGCTACGCTCACCTGCTGAAGCTCAAGACGGTGTACAACGAGGCCTAGGTCTCTCACCGCAGGAACTGAGGGCTGACCTTCGCGGACGTCCTCGGACATGAAAGAACCCCCGCTGCGCACTACGTGCGGCGGGGGTTCTTTCGTCCTGCGGAGTGTCCGCGAAGGTCAGCCCTCAGATCCTGCTGCGACTACGTTCTCGGATTGTGTGGGCGGATGAAGGACGTAGTTGGTCGGGTATTCCGTCCCCTTCGCTGTTTCGCGGCTTTACCGCGAAACCTCGCGCCACTTTGGGGATGGATGGGGGACTTGGCTGTTGCCGCCTTTTCGGAGCGCTTCTTTATTCCTTTTGCTGGATGAAAAGCCCCTTGTTTTTGCAGGGGTGCATACTCGACTTATAAGTGCATAGAATCTCGTATAGCGCGAGTAAGATATTGCGCTGTCCGTTTTGTGTTTAGCAGAGATGTAGTTTGCATAATCCGACATAGTCCTCGCTTCATTTAAATAAAGTCGCACGTAAATTACGTAGATATGTCTGAGCTGGTGTTCTGTACGCTGAGCGGACAAAAACGACCGTTCACCGTTCCGCTATTTTCAAAATGAATAAAATGAGCGATAAAGAGAATATAAACCTTAATAAACTCGCGTATCGCACGGACGCAGGTTATTAATGGGTTGTAGGCCTTTTACAGAAAGGATTCCAGCAATGTCTAAGCCTCTTGGCAAGCCCGATCGTATTGTCGTCGCCCTTGGCGGCAACGCCCTCGGCAACAACCCCGTCGAGCAGATTGAGGCCGTGAGCAACACCGCCCACGCTCTCCTCGGTCTCATCGAGCAGGGCAACGAGATCATCATCACCCACGGCAACGGCCCGCAGGTCGGCATGATCCAGAACGCCTTCGCCGCTGCCCACGATGCCATCGGCACCCCCGAGATGCCGCTGCCCGAGTGCGGCGCCATGTCCCAGGGCTACATTGGTTATCACCTGCAGCAGGGCATCGGCCGCGAGATGCACAAGCGCTATAAGCGCTGGCACGCCGCCACCGTCGTCACCCAGATTGAGTGCGATCCGGATGATCCCGCGTTCAAGAACCCGACCAAGCCGATTGGCCCCTTCTACACCGAGGAGCAGGCCAAGGAGTTCATGGCCGAGGATCCCTCCAAGGTCTTCGTCGAGGATTCCGGCCGCGGCTGGCGTCGCGTCGTCGCTTCCCCCGATCCCAAGAAGATCGTCGAGGCTGACTCCATC
>DBGBJN010000187.1:0-9906 GCA_048449885.1 Collinsella sp. | reverse complement strand
CATTCGTGGGTAGAATAGTGTCGACGGCAGCCCAAGTTGTAGCTAGCTGGGCAGCGCCGTTGTTTGCATTAGGGGGTCAACGCCTTAGCGGCGGCGACCCCTTCTGTTGCGCTTCGAACGCTGCTTGAGTGCCTCGGAAAGGCCGACAAGCGCCGTGAAGAACGAGACCAAAGCAGTCAGAAGCCTCACGAAATCAATCAAATCGGTCATGGGCATCACCTCCCATCAGATGGAGGGCGCTGCCCGGCACATGGAACTGCCGTCAACGATACCGATTCTATCAAAACTTAGTTATATATACGAATATATGTTCGCATGCCAAAGGTGCAGGGTTCTCATGAAAAAGGGGCTGTCCCTTTGTCACATTATTCGATGACGGTGCGGGAGTTTTGCTTGTGCATGGTGGCGAGCATGTGTTTGGGGACGGCGTGGACCATGCAACTGCCGATGGTCGCGCTCGCGGCGGCCTTAGCTGTATCGCTTGCGTTTTTGGTTGCGTAGCTGTGGCGGAAACGCTTGAGCATGGCAATGTCGTTGCCGCCGTCGCCGTAAACCGCGACCTCGTCCTCGGCAATACCGTAGTAGCCCGCCAGCCAGGCCACACTCTCGCCCTTGTTGCACGCCGCGTCCGTGATCTCAAACATCACCGGGTCAAACGGCGCGTTGACTACACGGTCCGAGCGCTCGGCCAAATATGCCTTAAGGTCGCGCTCCAGCTCGGGCGAGGTCACGCGGCAGTTGATCTTACACACATCGTGGCGCAGGATGTCGCCGATTGACTGATCGAAATACTGCTCCTCGTGATACCCGCCACGCGCGCGCATGCCGCGCATCACGATGCGCTTGATAGGGCTGTCCTTCTTAAAGCCCGCCTGGTGCATCTCGAACGAACCGCTCGAGAACATGCCGTCGGGCGTGGAGCAGTCGAAGCAAATGTTCGGAAACGCCTTGAGCAGCTCCTCGGTAACCTGCGGGTCGATGGTCCAGGTCTTGAGCACCTCGCCGTGGCTGTTGCGCACGATGGATCCGTTGGAGCAGCAGGCGTCGAGTGCCAGACCTGTAAAGCCATGCTCGCCGATTGGCAACGTCGAGCGTCCGGTCGCGGGAACCACATGCAGGCCAGCCTCGGTCAGCTCGCGAATGGCACGGCGGATGGTCCCATCCGCCTCGTGCAGGGCGTTCAGCAGCGTTCCGTCTAAGTCACTCGCAAACATCTTGATCATGGGCATGCCTCTCCTTCGTCTGCACGATATTGTAGACGAAGGAGAGGCATGCCCAAACAATGCCGTTCCGACGCGACGTGCCACTGCCTCCACAAATTCACGGTGCCCCAGCGCGTTAAGACAATCGCCACAAGCGACTTTTCAGCCGATAAAACAGCGCCGTCGTCAACGTCAGCACCGCCAACATGCCTGCGAATACAATCGCCGGCGTCCATCGATCATATGCGAGTCCGTAAATCAATTGGCCAATAGGCGTTGCACAGGAAAGCATCATATAAACGAGTGCCAGCACTTTTCCGCAGAGTTCCTTTGGCGCTGACCGCTGAACAAATGAAACGATTTCGACCGATGCAATGCTTGCCCACGCCATGACCCATGCCGAGCCGGCCGCAAGCGCGGCAAACGCTAATTCATCAGGACCGCTCAGTAGCGTGACAATAATCGGTACGACTCCAAAACAAATCATCGCAACATATCGACATATGCCCTTGAAGGAAAAACGATGCGGCCAAATACCGACCAAACCACTGCCGACAAGACCACCTAAGCCCATAGCCACCTCAATAATCCCAACAAAGGATGATTGCATTCCGAGATGCTTTGCAACAATAACGGGAGCACCAATCGTTAACCCAACTAACGCAAGGTTCAAAATAGCCGCAAGCAAAAACACAACGAGCAATGATGCGTTTTGAAACAGGTACCGAATCGACTCCCGAAAATCGCTTCGGCATGTCGAGCAAGTCGTGCTGTCCCCTGTCATTCCAGATGAGGCATTTTGCTTGAGTGCGCCCCCGAACAGTAGGGCTGACATCGCAAACGTCAACGCCGCGGTTTCGCATAGAGCATCGATACCAAAGCACCCATAGACTGCCGTCCCGACTACAGGCCCCAAGATATTGCTCGCCATGGTTATCTGCGAGACCAACGCAGTGGCACGCTCAACCTTTTCTGGGCCCGTCATGCGCACCGTCTCAATTTGAAGCATCGGCTTCAGCAGCGATTGGATGCCATATTGGACGCAAAGCATTGCTGCCACGACAACCGCAAGAGGCAGCGAACACTTCATGGGGATAAACAGCAGTGATGCAGCCATCAGAACAATGCCGAGTACCACAAGAGCCCCGCGATGTCTTCCTCGATCCGCCAAGATTCTGCCAGCCGGAGTCGCAAGCACGCCCGGCACGAACGCTATCGCCGCGACGGCGCCATATAACGTTGACGAGCCGCTGCAATCGAACAAGTAAAGCGGACACGCAAAGCACAGTGCTGACAACATTGAATACGCACACAGCTGTGCAACAAGAAGACCGAAAAGCCTGATAGATCGCACTGTTTTTTGCGTCAACGAGACGCTACTCCCCCGCATTCCAGCATAAGCCTGCCCCCTATACATACCATTAGTATGTATTTAATGACTTGAAAAGGGCAGCCGTTGCTACCCTTACAAATCAATTACATACCGTCAGTATCTATATTACCACCCAGCACGGTTCCATACGTCCCATATCTGAGCCGTTGTCTGGAGCACTTCATTACCCAAATCGAGCCCCACCGCGGCCGCCATCTGCGCCAAACATTGCGCGCGAGCGAGCATTCGACCCTTGTTCTCAAGCGGACGGAACAGCGGCAGCAGCCAAAGATTCGCTAACAACGATACAGCCTCCGCCGCTTCGCGCGGGCTTGCACACGCAATGGAGCCGTCGGCGATGCCCTCCTCGATCACTGGCAGGAGATAGCCATCGGCCGACTCGTCAAACGAACCTTGGTACTGCATCGCCAGCAGCCGCGAGCTTTTTACCGGATCTGACGCAGGATGCATGCGAGCCCATAGCTCGATTTGCGGAACGACGGACTCGGGCGCATACAGCCGCTTGAGCTTTTGGGCTCCCGTCATATTGCCAGCACCGAGTGTCGCGCGGCGGCGCTCAACAATCGGAGCCATTGCCCGATCAAATGCGGCGTTGAAAATCTCTTCTTTGCTCTTAAAGTGATGATAGATAGCACCCTTGGTCATGCCATCGAGGCGGTCGACGATATCTTGAATGCTCGTCCCCTCATAACCCTGTGCGCAGAATAGCTCCAGCGCCGCGTCGAGAATCTTCGCGACTGTCTCCTCGGGATATTTATTACGCCCCATAATCTGTCCATCCGCAACGCAAGTCTTGTGCCTCATTGCAGTATTTTAACGTTGCGGATGGCAGGCGGTCGATTCTACACCGCGGCGGGGCCGTGTTCGCCGGTACGGATGCGGATAACCTCCTCGACCGGCTCGACCCAGATCTTGCCGTCGCCGACGGCTCCGGTGCGAGCAGCGTTGCAGATAATCTCGACAATGCCGTCGACATGCTCGTCGGCGCAAATAAGGGTGAACTGTACCTTAGGGATCGTGTTGACAAGCAACTCGTTGCCGCGCACGTATTCCTTCCAGCCATGCTGCGCGCCGCAGCCCTGCACCTGGTTGATGGTCATACCACGAACATCAGCAGCAAACAGCGCGTCTTTAAGAACCTCAAGCTTCTCGGCACGAACGACCGCCGTAATCTTCTTCATAGTGAATTCCTCTCTTTAATAAAGAAATGAATTGCCATTCACATGGCACGGGTTTTCCAGGTGCCCGAGATTGCCCCGAAAGAGGAGCGCCGCGTACTTCGGTACGCAAGCGACGGTTTGAGGGGCAAGGTCGGGTGCCTGGGAAAGCCGTGCCGCTAGTCGAGTCCGGAGAACGAGGGATACGCGCTCTCGCCGTGCTGACTCGCGTCCAGGCCCAGCGCCTCGTCGGCCTCGCCCACGCGCAGGCTGCCGTGGAACAGCGCCTTGACCACCGCGGTGATCACCAAGTCGAGCACCAGTACAATAGCGACCGTCACCACAATGCCCAAAATCTGCGAGACGAGCAGCGACACGTCGCCCGTGTAGAACAGGCCACCCTTACCGGTCCACGAGAGCTCCGGCACACAGAACAGGCCCGTGAGCACGCCGCCCAAGATGCCGCCGATGCCGTGGCAACCGAACGCGTCGAGCGCATCGTCGTAGCAAAACTTGGTCTTAAGATGGCTGATGGCCAGGTAGCAGACAGGCGAGACGATCAGGCCCATGACCAGCGCCGCCCACGGCTCGACAAAGCCCGCACCCGGCGTGACCACCACAAGGCCCGCAACCAGACCGGTGCTGGCGCCCACCAGCGTGGGGCGACCGGTGTGCACGCGCTCGACGGCAAGCCACGAGACCATGCCCGCCGCGCTGGCCGTCACAGTGTTGAGGATGGCGAGTGCCGCCACGGCATCGGCCTTAAACTCGCTGCCGCCGTTAAAGCCAAACCAGCCAAACCAAAGCAGACCGGCGCCCAGCGCCACAAACGGCACGTTATGAGGACGGTAGCTCACCATGCCAAAACCGCGACGACGGCCGAGCATTAAGCAGAGAATCAGGCCCGTCAGACCGGACGAAATGTGCACCACGTCGCCGCCGGCAAAGTCGAGCGCGCCGATGATGTCGCCGATAAAGGAGCCATCGCCGCCCCAAACCATGTGGGCGAGCGGCGCATAGACCACAAGCAGCCAAATGCCCAGGAAGGCCGTCATGGCACCAAACTTAACGCGGCCGGCCAGGCTGCCCGTGACGATAGCGGCCGTGATCATGGCAAACGCCATCTGGAAGGCGATGTTGATGATTTGAGGATAGACGGCACCGTCCGCAGCATTGCCCTCGGCCGCCTGCAGCACCTGGTTGAGCACCGGCAGGCACAGCAGCTGGTCAAGGCCTCCAATAAACGGGCTGGAACCGTCGCCGCCGTAGGCCAGCGACCAGCCGGCAACAATCCACAGAACACCAACCAGACCAATGGCGCCAAAGCACATGAGCATGGTGTTGATGACATTTTTGCGCCTGGACAGGCCGCCATAGAAAAACGCCAGACCCGGTGTCATTAAAAACACGAGCATGGTGCAGACGAGCATAAACGTTGTCGATCCCGTATCGTACATTCGCTCTCCCTTGGTTGCATGAACGTTGTCGGCGCCCATAATGCGGCCGAGGGGCAACTGGTGTAGACCAGATACGGCGTTGTTAAACACTGCTTTGTCGAATGGAAACGGTGCCGCAATCTTGGAAACGGCGCGGCAACGGACGCGAAACGAACGGGAAATACGCGATCAAGGAAGCCGTGAGCGCGCCCGTCCCGGCTAGCGGCGGAACAGCTCGCGGGCTCGGTCGCGGAGATTAGTTGCTCGAATGACACCTTCGTAGCGGTTGATGCGCAAGCGCGGGAAGGCATTGAAGAAGCGCAGGTCGCGTCGGCTGAGCGACACGCTTGGCACCGGACGGCTCATGCGCTTGCCGGCAAGGCGGCGGCTGAGAGACGGACGCGGCATGCTCGGCGCGGCATCGGCCACGCGGCGGGCGGCAAGCGCCAAGCCGCGAGCACCATCCGCGATAAACGTCGGCATCGAAGCCTTCTCGCGCAGGGCATCGAGCGCGGCGTCACCCAGCTCGGCCAGCCACGCGTTAACGGCACGGCTACGGATGTGCGTCTGTGCTACCGAGTCAATCGTAGAATCGGGAATACGTTCGAGCACTGAGTCCGAGGCATCGGCAAGCGACTCATTGATGCGGTCGGCAAGGTCGGCCCGGACCCGCTCCAGCTGATCAGACAGACGCCGCCAGCTCGCCAACGAGCACACCGCGTCGACCATCATCGCGACCGCGACGATAAAGGCGGACAGCCGCACAATCAGCACCGGCAGATGGCCAAGCAGCCCCAGCAATGCCGGCTCCACTAAACGGCAAATACACAACGCACCCAAGCCAAACGCGCAGGCCCAGTACAGGCAGATGCGTCCGTGCAGGTTAAACGGCAGGTGCGAGTAATCCCAAAAGCGAGCGCCCGTTGTTTTTTCCAACAGCACGCCCACGCTGTACTCAATCACGCTGCATACGAGCGCTGCAGCGACAAACTGGCTCGAGGCATCAGGAATTCCGCGCAACAGCAGCCAGCAGGCAATGCCGCCCGCGCCATAGATTGGGCAGCACGGCCCCAGCAAAAAGCCGCTGTTGGCAAAGCGCCCGTGGTTGAGCATGGCGCAGACTGTCGATTCCCATGCCCAGCCGCAAAAACCGTAGAAGGCAAACGAGAGCACCAGCGCCGAGAGCGGACAGGCAGCAAGCGTCGCGCCGTCAAATGCCATGTCGATCGCGGTCCCCACCGTCTACCCCCTCCTCTTCTCGCTCGATTCTTTACTTACGCTATCGTCCGTCTCGTCCTTGCGCGGCAGGCGGCCGGCGACCGTCTCACGCAGAGCACACCATTTATCCGCCAGGCAAACAATCCACGCCTCGCGACACGTCGGCGGCACGGGCACCAGCGGAAACATATGCCGCACGATGATATTCCGCTCGCGCGGCGTCAGCTCAAAATCTTCCTCGGCACGCGCCAGGGCAAAAAACGGATGCCGAAATCCGTGCAGGCGATGGCTCGGATCGGGATCGTGCCAGTCATAGAGAAAGTAATCGTGTAACAAGGCTCCGCGCAGCAGCGAGGCACGGTCGATCGAAATGCCAGCACGGCCCAAGTGCCCGGCAAAGGACAGACTTGCCCGTGCCACCGAGGTCACATGTGCATAGACCGTCACGTCGCCATGCTGGATAAACTCGCGCGTCAGGTCCAAGCGGCCCGCCTGGGCGAGCTGGCGGGCGGCATCGTCGACCTCGTGCGCGATTTTCTCGGCACGAACGGCATCGGACATGCTGCCTCCTTCCAGCGGCTCACGGCGGCAAGCCACGGCCTGCACGTATTGAAAAAATCATCATCGAATCTATCAGTATGGCATCGGACAAAACGTTTTGCCCCACCAGTTGGCGAATTACCGCGCCGCCGTCACATATCAAACGCCAAAATGTGCGAGACTGTCTTGTGCAATTGTGTCGGCCGAGGGAGCGCCGACGCTCGATTCGCATGGAGTAACCCACAACGATGCTGCTTACGCAAACGACAACGCCCGAGGACGTCAAGGCTCTCGACCGCGCCGAGCTTCCGCTGCTCTGCGGCGAGATTCGCCACGCCATCCTCGAAAGCTCCGCCGCTGTCGGCGGACACGTTGCCCCCAACCTGGGCGTCGTTGAGCTTACGGTTGCGCTTCATCGCGTGTTCAACTCCCCCATCGACAAGATTGTCTTTGACGTTTCGCACCAGACCTACGCCCACAAGGCGCTTACCGGGCGCGCGTATACCTATATCGATCCGGAACGTTTTGGCGAGGCTTCTGGCTTTGCCAATCCCGACGAGTCCGAGCACGACCTGTTCGCCATGGGCCACACCTCCACATCGGTGAGCCTGGGCTGCGGCCTGGCGCACGCCCGCGATCTGGCGGGCGACAGCTACAACGTCATCACCATCATTGGCGACGGCTCGCTTTCGGGCGGCCTGGCGTTTGAAGGCTTTAACAATGCCGCCGAACTCGACAGCAACCTGATCATCATCGTCAACGATAACGACCAGTCCATTGCCGAGAACCATGGCGGCCTGTATCGCAATCTGGCCGAGCTGCGCGCCAGCGACGGCACCTGTGAGCGCAACGTTTTCCGCGCGATGGGGCTTGACTACCGCTATCTGGACGCCGGTAACGATGTGTTGGCCCTCGTCGACGCGCTGCAGGAGCTGCGCAATATCGATCACCCCATCGTGCTCCACGTCTCGACCGCCAAGGGCAAGGGCTTTGAGCCAGCCCAGAACGACCCCGAGCGCTGGCATCACGTAGGCCCCTTTGACATGGCGACCGGCCGCAAGCTCTGCCCGGGCCATCCGAGCGAGCCTGCGCCGCGCACCTATGCCGACATTACGGGCGAGGCGCTCAGCGCCGCCATCGAGCGCGATCCGCAGGTCGTGGGCATCACAGCCGCCACGCCCTACATCATGGGCTTTACACCCGAGCTTCGCGCTGCGGCAGGTAAGCAGTTTGTCGACGTGGGTATTGCCGAGGAGCACGCCGTAACTTTTGCCACCGCGCTTGCGCGCTCGGACGCCAAGCCAGTCTTTGGTGTGTACGGCACGTTTTTGCAGCGCGCCTACGACGAGCTGTGGCACGACCTGTGCCTCAACGATGCCCCCGCAACCATCTTGGTGTTTGGCGCGTCGATCTTTGGCACCACATCCGAGACGCACCTCTCGTTCTTCGATATTTCCATGCTGGGCGCTCTTCCCAACATGCGTTACCTAGCGCCGGCCTGCATGGAGGAATATCTGTCCATGCTGAGCTGGTCGCTCGACCACCGCGAGCATCCCGTGGCGATCCGCGTACCGGGCATCGGCCTGGTAAGCCGCCCCGATCTGGCGCCTGCCGAGGACACCGACTACAGCGCCGTTCGCTACAACGTGGTACGACAGGGTCGCGACGTTGCCGTACTCGCGCTTGGCGATTTCTTTGAGCTGGGCGAGCGCGTAGCAAACCGCCTGGCTGCCGAGTACGGCATCGAGGCCACGCTCGTCAACCCGCGTTTTGCAACTGAGCTCGACCGCGAGTTCCTCGACAGCCTCGCCGCCGAGCATCGCGTTGTCGTCACCCTCGAAGACGGCATCTTGGACGGCGGCTGGGGCGAGCGCGTGGCATGCCATCTGGCATGCACGCCGTTGCGCACGCGCACCTTCGGCATCGCCAAGGGCTTCCCCGACCGCTACGACCCCAACGAACTGCTTGCGCAGAACGGCATGACGGTCGAGAACATGGCCGCCGAAGCCGTGAGACTACTCAACGAGTAAGAAAACCTCCGCAAGGGAAGCACCCCTGCGGAGGTTTTTATTTTCGCGACGCGATTATCTCAATCTGTAACATCTAGGGTCCGAATTTCCGTCTAACTGTTACAGATCTAGACAAGACGTCTTAGTCCCTGACCTTTGTCTCAATCTGTAACAGATAGAGACCTTTTGTCCGTCCAGATGTTACAGATCGAGACATTCGAATTCCCCTGAAGAGAAAATCTCGATCTGTAACAGTTACTCGGCAAAAATGGCTGCGGATGTTACAGATCGAGACAAAGCAACAAGGTATGCCGCCGCATCGGCCAAAACCACCACAAAGGTGCCTGTCCCTTTTTGGTAGGTAGAATTACCCATAAGGTAAGTATGTTTCTGAGTTATTTCGTGTTGACCCATTTGAGCGCGATAGGGTATAACTCTACTAAACCGCTAGGGATTTTATTGAGAAAGGTGTTCTACCATGAGCAAGAACCTCTCCCAGCAGGTCGTTCTCGACCGCCGCGGCTTCGTTGCCGCCACCTTCGCAACCGTCGCCGGCCTTGGTCTTGCCGGCTGCTCCGACACCAGCGCCGAGGCCGACAAGGGTTCCGCCGCCGGTTCCTCCAAGAGCTCCGAGGATACCGAGGCTTCCACCACGCTCGACGCTAAGGCATTCGACAAGCTCGTCGACAACGGCCCCAAGGCCGATGACGACGCCATCGCCGCCAGCACCTGGGCCACGGCCGTCAAGGACGCCGGCGTCTTTAAGATCGGTGGCGTTCAGACCTCAACGCTCTTCTCCCTCCTCAACGAGAAAGACGGCCAGACCCGCGGCTTCGATGCCGGTATCGCACAGCTCCTGTCCAACTACATCCTGGGCGAGAACAGGGTCGAGATCACCCAGGTGACCTCGGACACGCGCGAGTCCGTCCTGCAGAACGGCCAGGTCGACGC
>DBGBJN010000186.1:0-1778 GCA_048449885.1 Collinsella sp. | reverse complement strand
GTAATCAACGGCGGCCTCGACAACCTCGGCCTCCTCCTCGGCGGAAACCTCGTCAGCCGCCTCAACCTCGGCAGCTTCGGTCTCCACGGTCTCGACTGCCTCAACCTCGGCAGCCATGGTCTCGTTCTCGGTCTCGTTCATGATCTCTTCGTTCTCAGACATGAGACTCCTTCTTGGCCCTCTCGGGCATCATCGCCCCATTCGCGGGGCCCGTCGCGCACTCTTTGCGCTTTAAACATTCATGCCTCTCGGCAAAACGTCCATTAGTTTATGGTGTCGCCCGCTAATCTAGCTGCAGAATCTATGTGCACACATTAATGCGACATGTGCGACTCGCGGCGAGCGTACACAACCGATACCACAAATCCGACCACGGCAATTACAGCCGCCACACGCACGGCTGCCGCAAATCCAATCGCCTGGGCAACGTCGGTCGCAACGCCAGCGGCGCCGGCAGTCGCCGCAGAACTCGAGAGCAGGCCGATAAACAGCGACGGGCCAAACGATGCGGCAATCATGTTCCACGTGTTGAGCAATGCTGTTCCGTGAGGATGCTCAGCGACAGGCAGCGTCTCCAAGCCGGCCGTTTGCGAGGGGCTCAGCACCAAACCGACTCCGGCATACACAACAACGGTCAGCGCCACGACGACGCCGATGTTCATGCTTGCGGCCGTCATCGAGATGACAGTCTGCCCCACGGCGATCAGGGCAAAGCCGACCGGCAGCAGCGGCCATGCGCCACGGGCGTCCATCACGCGTCCGCCCACAATCGAGGTCACGGCATTGCAGGCAATCGCCGGTAAAATGAGCAAGCCCGCAACAAGGGCGGTCATGCCGTATGCGCCCTCAAAATAGAGCGGCAACAAAACGCTCATCGAGAACGTCGTCATCATCGACACCACCACAAGCAGGCACGCAGGCCAAAAGCGAACGCTCGCCATGGGACGCACGTTAAGCACCGGATGCTCGAGCTTGAGCTGGCGGGCCGCAAACAGGCCGAGCAGCACAATGGCGGCGAAGAGCGTCACGATGCCGGCAACCAGATTGGTCGAGAACTCGCCTACGGAATACACAAATGCCGTAATACCGGCAGCGAGCAAAACAACCGACAGAATATCAAGCGTGGTGTTCGAGCGCTCTCCGACATTCTGAACATGCTTTACGCCCGCCGCAGCGACCACAATGCCGCCTACCAGCGGCACTACGAACACCGCCCTCCAGCCAAACAACGTGCACATGAAACCGCTGATCACGGGTCCAAACGCCGGCCCCAGCGTAATGCAGGCACCGCCCAGGCTCAGATACAGACCGAGCTTCTCGCGCGGAGCGCAAGACAGCACCACGTTCATCATGAGCGGGAACAAGATGCCCGATCCCGCAGCCTGCAAAATACGGCTTGGCAGCAAAACGCTAAACGACGGAGCGAGCAGACACAAGACTTCGCCGGCGACCATGCATCCGCATGCGAAAAACAGCAGCTTGCGCGTCGAGAAACGGCCGGACAGAAAGGCCATGATGGCCGTAAAGATCGACGTCACGATCATGTAGCCCGAAACGAGCCACTGCGCCGTGGTGGCACCCACCGAAAAGGCCGCCATAATGTCGTGCAACGCCACGTTAATGATGTTCTCGTTAAACGCGGCAACAAAGGCTGCAACATACATTACGACGAGAATCGCCGCAGTGGCCGATGGCGCTACTTGAACTTGTTGCTGAGATTTGCTCCCCATGCATTTCCTTCCTCTTGGAACGACAGTCGCATCGCCCCAGAGGAACAG
>DBGBJN010000185.1:0-12131 GCA_048449885.1 Collinsella sp. | reverse complement strand
GTTCTTTAGCCGCAAGGGTATGAAGCTTCCCGATGCTGTCGAGGAAGAGATCAGCGCCTGGGTCATGTCCGAGGAAGCCATGGCTGCCGACACACTGCCGACCGGTGCCGGCGTGGGCCACATCATCAAGATGAAGGACGCCCGCAAGGCATACGTCGACCATGCCATCGATACGCTTGACGGTCTGAGGCTCGATGGCCTGGTCGTTGCCGTCGACTGCGGTCACGGTGCTTCCTGCCAGACTACGCCCGCCGCACTGCAGCGCCTGGGTGCCACGGTCCATGCCATCAACACCGATTACTGCGGTACCGACATCAATGTCGAGTGCGGCTCTACGCACCTCGAGCCCCTGCGCGAGCTCGTGCTGCGCACCCATGCCGATATCGGCTTGGCCCACGACGGCGACGCCGACCGTGTGCTGTTCGTGGACAGCGAGGGCAATGAGATCGACGGTGACTACATCCTGGCTATCTGCGGTTCTGACCTCGCCGCTCGCGGCAAGCTCGCCAACTCCGAGATCGTCTCGACCGTCATGTGCAACCTGGGCTTCTCCATCGCTATGAAGGAGCAGGGCTTCGAGATGGTCCAGACCGCCGTGGGCGACCGCTACGTTCTGGAGCGCATGCTCGCGGACGGCGCCGTCATCGGCGGCGAACAGTCCGGCCACATCATCTTCCTGGAGCACAACACCACCGGTGACGGTCTGGTGACGGCTCTGCAGCTGCTGGCCGTGCTCAAGCGTACCGGTCGTACCCTCACCGATCTTGCCGGCATCATGAAGAAGTACCCGCAGGTACTCGTCAACGTGCATTCCGACAACAAGGCTGGTCTTGACGATTGCCAGCCCATCTGGGATGCCGTCGCTGCTGCCGAGAAGGAGCTTGACGGCCGCGGCCGCATTCTGGTGCGCCCGAGCGGTACCGAGCCGCTGGTCCGCGTGATGGCTGAGGCCGAGACGCACGAGCTGACTCAGCGCGTTGTCGACGACATCGTCGAGGTTGTCAAGCGCGAACTTCCCTAATGGTCAAAAACGGGTGCCAAGTGGTAAACTGTTAAGGTTATTTTGGTTGATCGGTATGTCCGAGGGGGAGCATGTTCACTAAAGTCCTAAGGTCTTTTGGTATGCGTGGTCGAGTCCTTACGTTGGATGCTCCCATCTCGGGTGACGTCATTCCGCTCTCCGAGGTAAACGATCAGACGTTTGCTACTGGCCTTTTGGGCCAGGGCGTGGCGATTCAGCCCACCGGAACGCGCGTGATCGCGCCGGCTGATGCCAAGGTCGAGGCTATTTTTCCCACGGGACACGCCGTTGCGCTTAACACGGTTGATGGCTTGGACGTGCTCATCCACGTTGGCCTGGACACTGTTCAGCTCGAGGGCAAGCACTTTACCGTACATGCGCAAGTGGGTGACATCGTCCATAAGGGCGATGTACTCATTGAGTTCGATCGCGAGGCAATTGCTGCCGAGGGCTACGATGTGACGGTTCCCATCTTGGTGTGCAACTCCGTTGAGTTCTCGAGCATCAAGGGCTCCGTTGGCGTGCATGTCGAAGAGATGGACCAGCTCATCATTGCTCGCGAGCGCTAGCAAGTGCACGTGGCCATTAGCCTACAATTCAAACACGTTTACGGAGGGCGCCCTTGAAAGAGGACGCCCTCCGTGGCAAGATGGGATTTGTCCGAGGCTAAAAGGCTTTGGGTCACCGTGGACGGGCAGGGGCCTCGACGCGGTTAGACACGAGACACATACATTACGCGACCTCGCCCTGGTGGCCGCACACGTTGGTTGCGGCCGACGCGGGCCGCGGGCAAGTGCTTGTAAGGGAGCCTTGCCTCTCCTGTACGAGAAAGGACGCGTAATGAAGATTATTAAAGCTAAAGACTACGAGGATATGAGCCGCAAGGCCGCCAATATTATCTCGGCGCAGGTTATCCTCAAGCCCGACTGTGTGCTGGGCCTTGCCACCGGCTCCACCCCGATCGGTGCCTACAAGCAGCTCGCTGCTTGGTACAAGAAGGGCGACGTCGACTTTGCCGAGGTCAGCACCTACAACCTGGACGAGTATCGCGGCCTTTCGCATGACGATCCCCAGAGCTATCACTACTTCATGCGTGAGAACTTCTTCGATCACATCAACATCGACCTGAACAACACGCATGTGCCCGATGGTTCCAACCCCGACGCCGCCGCTGCCTGCTCTGAGTACGACAAGATTGTCGCCGACGCCGGTTACCCGGATCTGCAGCTGCTCGGCATTGGCAACAACGGCCACATCGGCTTCAACGAGCCCGATGACCACTTCTCCAAGGGTACGCACTGCGTCGACCTTACCGAGAGCACCATTCAGGCCAACAGCCGCCTGTTCGACAGCATCGACGATGTTCCCCGTCAGGCCTACACCATGGGTACCCAGACCATCATGTATGCCCGCATGATCCTGGTTGTCGCTAACGGCGAGGCCAAGGCTCAGGCCGTGCACGATATGTGCTATGGTCCGGTTACGCCCAAGTGCCCGGCTTCGATCCTGCAGCTGCACACCAACTGCGTTGTCGTTGCCGACGAGGCCGCCCTTTCGCTCTGCGAGTAGCGCGAATCCTGCAGCTCGACATAGCCTTGCCTAAGGCCTCCGCTTTGCGGGGGCCTTTTTGCTATCCCTTTCCGCCCACTTGACCAAAATCTTGCCGCAAGCTTGACGAATACCGGATGTCCATCAGCTTGATTCATTCCATACCAGATTCTATGCAAAAATGCCACTAGAAGGTCGTAGACGGTAGCGGGTGCTAGGCGAGTTGAATGACATGGCTGAACCTTGTTCATCTGCGTTACACTGCCGCTTAGATGGGACAAGCTGACAAGCTCATTTACCTGCTTAAAGACCGATTAGTCGGGGGATTAATAACAATCGGCCCTCGCTGTACAAAAACTTGCCGCTTGCGTACCAAAAGACAACCTAAAACACAAGGTCGCTCTATTCATAGCGCGGCTTGTATGGTCTTGCGGCTACAGTGTCCATACGGTCGAGTTGAGGAGCGGGCATGGTAAACGATTTGAGCGGTATAGACGACCTCGAGCTGATGCCGTTAGGCGGAGGCTATATGGTGCGACGCGAACGCTTGATGAATGAGCTTATTGCCAAGGGCCGAAAGGCCGGCATCGTGGTTCTTTATGCGCCCGACGGGTTTGGGAAGACCTCGGTGCTGCTGCAGTACACCCATGAGGTTAAATGCGACCCGACGCGAGGCCCCGTGCGGATTATCGAGGCCGATCGCGCCATTGGGCGCGAGGTGTTTATGCAGCTCGAGGTGGTTACCGAAGAACTCAAAGACAAACCGCACTCCCTTATCGCGATTGATAATGTGCCAAACCTCGATCAGCACGATACCGAAGACCTCATCGACAGGATTCGCGGCCTGCGCGCTATGGGGATAGGGGTCTTTATCTCCTGCCGTCCTTCAAATCGTCAGCTGATTCATGGGCTGGGCGATTCGGTTAAGATCAATGCGCAGATGCTCAAGGTGCATGCCTATGAGTATTCGGCGTGGGCATCGGCGTTTTCGATCAGCACATCGCTCGACTTTTATCAGCTCACGCAGGGCGTGCCCGAGCTCGTTTCGGCATTACAGACGGGTCTGTATGGCCAAGGTGACGTAGCCGGCCTGCTCGAAAACGAGATTGTCAACGTATATGGCGCGGCACTTGTCGATCTGGCTTCGCTCGACAATAATGCACTGTTTTGCGTGGCATGTCTCATGGTTTTAATGGGCGAGGGCAATATCGCAGAACTCGAGGCTTGCGGGGTGAGGCTGTCGATGGTCGACCAGTCCTACTTTGTACGCGACTACCCGATCTTTGGCTTGGATCCCGCCGAGCGGAGTTTTACGTGTCTGGGCACGGAGGATAACGGACGCTTGCGCTTGCGTAAGTTGGTGGCCGAGGTTCGCCCCGAACTTGTTCCGAGGGCGGCCCGGATTTTGCTTAAGGCGGGCCGATGCGATGCGGCGATGGGCCTGGCGGATGCCTTTTTGGACCGTGAAGCGGTCCTTGAACTTGCTGGTCAGTATGGGGTCGATCTTGCTCTGACGGGGCACGGGGCCGATATCTGCCGAGCAGCGCTGGGCACGATCGATGCCGACGATCCGGCTCCAGAGCCAACGCCTGCCGAGGCGCTTGGCGTATATCTGGCAGCGGTCAGCGTGTCCAATACAAAGCTTGCTCGCTATATGGCATCGGTCATCGAGCGCGGGGGCGAACGGGCGGCCTGCGAAATAGATCCTGTTTCATGGAGGGTAGCCCAGACACTGACGGCTGTTTGCTATGGGGACAACGGGCTTGGGCTTCCTACGAACCTGGCCGTGCCAGAAATCGAGACATCTCATACCGCACTCGATATGTTGTCTGCGCATATCGAGGTCAAGCGCTGTCTGACCGAGCGGGGAGATGACGGCGGCGTTCTACAGCAGCTCAAAACGAGCAGGGCCTACGACTGCGAGCTCGACATCGCGGGGATTGTTATACGGGCTGACAGCATGCTGGTGGAGCTCTTTGACGGGTCGTTTGCGGGAACCGACGAGCGCGACGACGAGATGACGGTGGTGCGGGAGGCGCTCGACGTACGTGGGCTTAAGGCGATGGCTATCTGGGTGCGCATGGTGTTGGCGGCACGGCGGCTCCTTTCCGGCTTGCCGGTAACCGACGACGCGGCGTTCAACGAGCTCGATCGTTTTGCCGTGCGCATGCGCGACAACCAGATTCAGCTGTTTGGCCTGTTGCTAGAAGGCTGGCAGTCGCTGGCAGAGGGACGGCCGGTTAATGCAAAGTTCCGTGCGGTCCAAGTGCTCAAACTTGCCGAGGAGTCGATTGCGTACATGCGCGATAACGCATTGCTGCTGGAGCGCGCGGCATATCTACGTAACACCTCGATGGTTTCGGTGCGCGAGGAAGCGGAGCTACTCGATATAAGCCAGACGCAGGTTGGTGGAGCGGAGGCCTGGATGGTGGCGCTGCATTTGGCCTCTGCGGGCCGCGATAGCGATCTTGCGGCCTGGATGTCCATGAATCGTGCGGGGATTCTAGAGCCATCGTATCGTCTCTTTGCGCGCCTTGCCATGCATTGTCTGGGCGAGCCGGCGGGCAGGATACGCAAGAAGCTTCCCGTGCGCGAGCTGTCGCGGTACTCGCTGCGCGACGATTTGGAAGGGGAGGGCGAGCGCCTGTTCCAGACCGGCGAGGTTGAAGCCGTTGATACCATCGACCATATCGAGATTCGCATGTTTGGTGCGTTTCGCGCCGAGCGCGACGGGTTTCCCATCACGGACAAAATGTGGCGTCGCAAGAAGGCGGCGACGCTTGCCGAGCGGCTTGCGCTGGGCATGGATGCGCTCGTCGATCGTGAGACGCTGGCCATGGAGCTGTGGCCCCATGCCGAGTTCAATAGCGCCCGTAACAACCTGTACTCGACGATATCGCGCTTGCGGTCGGCTTTGGGACCGACGCCAGACGGCAAGTCGTGTGTGCTCATCCAAAATGAATGTATCGGACTCAACGGCGACTACGTCAAGACCGATGTGCGGCTGTTTGACCAGATAAGCCGCGAGGTTTTGGGAAATCGCACGGGTGCGCGCGGACCCCATTTAGTTGAGCTGTGCCTTAAGATTGAGCAGCTTTATGCCGGACCGCTGTATGTTCCCAATGGCTGTAATCCCACCTACTTTTTGCGCATGCGACGCATTATGCAGTCAAAGTACATCGATTGCATGATTAAGGGAGCAAATGCCGCTCTAGAAGAAAACGATCTGCAGTCGGCGATTTGGCTGGCGGAGTCGGGGCTTCGGCAGGAAACGGCGCGCGAGGATATGGTGCGCTGCGCCATGCGCGTCTACAGTGCGGCGGGGCGGCGGCGCGATATCGTCGAGCTGTACAGCGGGCATATGCACCATCTGAGGGAGCAGGTCAATGGCGTGCCCGAGCCCGAGACGCGGCGTCTATACGAGCGCTTGGTGGAGGGGCGGCTCAATCGCGTGCTGGTCGAGCGATAAAAAACGGGCGCCCGAAGTACTTGGGCACCCGTAAGCTTGCTTTGTGTTGGCTCGCCGGATCATTGGCTCTTAGACGAGCTTGATCTTCTCGATGTCCTTGCGCGAGGACTCGCGATACAGCGAGAACTTGCGGCCGATGACCTGGACGACCTCGGCGTGGCAACGCTCGGCGAGCTCCTCGGCGGCCTCGCGGGCGGAAAGGCTGGAGCCATCGAGCACGGAGCACTTAACGAGCTCGTGCTTCTCCAGGTAGGCGACCGTCTGCTCGACGGTGCCCTCGTTGACATCGGACTTACCGATGATGATGGCGGGGTTGAGGTGATGGGCCATGCTGCGAAGCTTCTTGACCTGTGCTCCTGTCAGTGCCATGGGTTCTCGCTTTCTATGTATGGGGCGCCCCGCGACGGGGCCTTAATTTACGTGAGCTGTCCCACGATAGCGCAGGAACGGTGCGGTGTGGAGCGCGTTTGCCCAGTTCAAAAAGAATGCGGATGCCGAGTGAGTGGGCAGTGCGGGCTGCGAACAGGCTATGAGCTGGGCGCAGAGACCGGCTCCCATGCAATAAACGCCCAACGGACCTTACGGACGTGGTCGAGCATGTAGCGTCCCTGCGGCACGCCCTTGGAGCCCGGCTCACCGGCATGGGGATTCTCAATCATGTGTTGAGCGATGTAGTCGCGTAGACGGTCGACCTTATCCTCGTTGCCATGCTCAAGCATGCGGGAAAAGTCCGCCACGCCCGCTTCAAGGCTGTCGAAGGTATCGCGACGAGGCGATTCAAAGTACGTGACCTGCGGCAGGGCACCCATCTGAATGAGGATGTTGAAGGCGTACACAAAGCCATTACTGCAGGTAACCGAGGCACCGATAGCGTTCATCAAGTGCAGATCATAGCGCGGGCTGGAGTTAGCGACCATCGTGACAGCACAACGCCGACGAGCCGTACGATCAAGCTTGGCAAGCGCATCTTTTAGATTGGTCGTCGTAACCGACCGACTGGCAAAGGCGACATCCACCGCTTTCGCGACCGGTCCAACCAAATCCCAATCATCATCCCAAGCGAGCTCAAGCGGCGTAATGCGATCCTCGAGCCCATAGTACTCAATGCCAGCATCAAGGGTGCCCAGCATGGCGGGGGAGAAATCAGCCGCAATCACAGGATGCCCAGCCTGAGCAAGCGGAATAGCAATCGACCCAGCCCCACATCCCATATCAAGCACCGATTCACCAGGCTTTAACGCCAACAGCTTCATAAAGTCCCGGGCATACGGAGCAGTCTCAAGCGGCCGAAAATGTCGAGCCCGCTTATCCCATTCAAAAGAATCATCAGCCCGATGCCGAGCGGCCTGCAGACGCATCCATTCGCCATTCCAATCCGCAGAAAGCAGCTCAGAACGAGTATCCCCATCAACCACGGGCCAACCTCCTAGCAACAAAAAAGCGACTCCCCCAAAAAGAAGAGCCGCAACCAGCATATATCAGAAAAAGAACCGTTCCAACGCCAAACCGCCGCACCAGTCAAGTGGTGCAGGAGCGAAGCGACTGCAATCGGGATAGAACCCAACCGAGGTCCCGGGGCTCCTCGCCAGTCCCCCTCAGCTAGTTCTTGAGCGAGTTCAGCGGAGCCGGGAAGCGTCCACCGCGGTGGGCAAGCACGGTGCCGGCGTTGGGGTTTACCGGCATGATGGGCGCACGGCCAAACAGGCCGCCGTACTCGACGCAGTCGCCCACGCCCTTGCCGATGGCAGGAATCACGCGGACGGCCGTGGTCTTGTTGTTGATAACGCCGATGGCCATCTCGTCGGCGATGATGCCGGCGATGGTCTCGACCGGGGTGTCACCAGGGATGGCGATCATGTCCAGGCCAACGGAGCACACACAGGTCATGGCCTCGAGCTTCTCGAGCGAAAGCGCGCCGGCTTCGACGGCGGCGATCATGCCGGCGTCCTCGGACACGGGGATAAAGGCGCCTGAGAGACCGCCCACGCTGGAGCTGGCCATGACGCCGCCCTTCTTGACGGCATCGTTGAGCATGGCGAGCGCGCAGGTCGTGCCCGGGCCGCCGCAGGTACCTACGCCGATGATCTCGAGGATGCGCGCGACGGAGTCGCCGATGGCAGGCGTGGGAGCCAGCGACAGGTCGACAATGCCCTTCTCGACACCCAGACGATGGGCGGCCTCGCGGCTCATGAGCTCGCCGGCACGGGTGATCTTAAAGGCGGTCTGCTTAATCTTTTCGGCGACTTCCATCATCGAGGCGGAGTCGGGGAGCGTCTCCAAGGCAGCAGCCATAACGCCGGGGCCCGAGACACCAACGTTGATGACGGCGTCGGCCTCGCCACCGCCGTGGACGGCGCCCGCCATAAACGGGGAGTCCTCGACCATGTTGGCAAAGCAGACAAACTTGGAAGCGCCGACGGAGTCCTGGTCGGCCGTGAGCTTGGCGGCGTCGATGATGGTCTGCGCGGCCATGAGCACGGCGTCCATGTTGATGCCGGCGCGCAGGCTAGCGACGTTGACGCTGGAGCAGACGCGGCTCGTGGTGGCGAGCGCCTGGGGGATGGACTGGATGACGCGGCGGTCGGCGTCGCCGATGCCCTTCTGGACGAGTGCGGAGAAGCCGCCCAGGTAATCGATGCCGAGCGTCTCTGCCGCGCGGTCGAGGGCGTGCGCGATGGGGGTGAGGTCCTCATCCTTGCAGCACGCGGCAATCTGCGCCACCGGGGTGACGGAAACGCGCTTGTTGACGATGGGGATACCGTACTCGCGCTCGAGGTTCTCGGCGGTCTCGACCAGATGCTCAGCCGTGTGCGTCACGTGGTCGTAGATCTTCGTGCACATGCGGTCGAGGTTCTCGTCGCCGCAACCCATGAGCGAAACACCCATGGTGATGGTCCTGATGTCGAGGTTCTGCTCCTCAACCATGCCGCGGGTTTCCGCGATTTCTGCGGGCGTGATCGCCATCCTTGCGCTCCTATCTGCCAAAACGAGCATAGTCTTATCTATTCTAACGTGCCGCACGTGCCAAGTGGCGCATGCGGCACGTTTTGGTGCTCGGTTGTTTCCGTTGTGTTACTGCCCAAAGACCTCTTCGGCGATACGAGCGCTTTCGGCGGCGTCCTTGGCGTAGTAGTCCGCACCGATCTGCTTGGCGTATTCGGGGGTGAGCACGGCGCCGCCCACGATGATCTTGACGCCCGGCACCTCGGCATGAAGCAGCTTGATGGTCTCCTCCATGGCGACGACTGTGGTAGTCATAAGCGCCGAGAGGCCGACGAGTTTGATATCGCGCTCCTTGACGGTCTTGAGTACCTCCTGCGGATCGACGTCGCGGCCCAGGTCAAAGACGGTGTAGCCGTAGTTGTCGAGCAGCATTTTGACGATGTTCTTGCCAATATCGTGGATGTCGCCCTTGACGGTGGCCACGCAGATCTTGCCCTTGTCGGCAATCTCGCCGGCGGGCATCAGACGCTTGATGGTGTCGAAGCCCACGCGTGCGGCTTCGGCCGAGGCCATGAGCTGCGGCAAGAAGAACTTACCCTGGTCAAAGAGGACGCCAACCTCGTCGAGGGCGGGGATAAAGTGATTGTTGATGAGGTCCATGGCGTCGTGGTCTGCCAGCAGACGCTCGGTCTCGGCAGCGATCTCGCCTTTGCGGCCCGAGACGACCATGCGACGAATCGGGTCGTCGTTGCCGTCGGTGCCGGCGGTGCCGGCGGCAGGCACAGCGTCGGTCGATGCGGCCTGAGCTGCTGCCGGGTTGGCGGCGATCTTGTACGGATCGGTCCAGCCGGCGTAGCGCTCGATGTATCCGGTCGAGCCCTCGTCCTCAACGCTCAGGACGCGATAGCTGTAGACGGTATCCATAAAGCGCTTGGAGCCCGGGTTCATGATGGGGGCGTCCAGGCCCGCGCCAAAAGCGGCGGCCAAAAAGACCGAGCCCAGCAGCGGGCGGGCAGGCAGGCCAAAGCTGATGTTCGACACGCCGAGCGCGCATTTGACGCCCAGACGCTCCTTGCACAGGGACATGGCGCGCAGGATCTGCTCGGCCTGGCGCTGGTTGGTCGAGGCGGTCATGACCAGGCAGTCGATGAGGATGCGGTCCGGTCCGATGCCGTAGCGGGCGGCCTCGGCCACGATGCGCTCGGCGATGGCGAAGCGAGCCTCGGCGGTATCGGGAATGCCGCCTTCGTCGAGCGTAAGTCCGACAACGTTGGTGCCGTAGTGGGCGACCAGCGGAAAGATCTCATCCATGATCTGCTGTTTGCCGTTAACGGAGTTGATGATGGGCTTGCCGGCGTAGCGGCGCACGGCGGCCTCGACGGCTGCGGGGTCGGTGGAGTCGATCTGCAGCGGCAGCAGCGTGGAGCCCTGGAGCTGCTCGGTGGCCTGTTGGATGATCTTGACCTCGTCGATCTCGGGCAGGCCCACGTTAACGTCCAGGATGTCGGCGCCCTGTTCCTGCTGGCTGATACCCTGGCTCACGACGTAGTCCAGGTCGCCGTCGCGCAGGGCCTGCTGCAGGCGCTTTTTGCCGGTGGGGTTGATGCGCTCGCCGATGACGGCGATCTTGTGGCCGTCGCAGGGAAGGTCCACGACCGTTTGGGCGCTCGTGACCGACATGCTGGGCTTGCGGCGGCGCGGGCTGGGCGTGTGGTTGTCGATAAGCGTGCGCAGGGCCGCCATGTGCGCCGGCGTGGTGCCGCAGCAGCCGCCCACGACGCTCACGCCGTCGGCGATCATGCCGGCGACGGCTTCGGCGTATTCGGGGGCCTGGATATCAAAGACGGTATTGCCGTCGTCGTCCACGTGGGGCAGTCCTGCGTTGGCCTGCACCATAACAGGCTTGTCGGTAACGGTGAGCATACGTGCGGCGAGTCCTCGGAGCTCGGCCGGTCCTTGGCTGCAGTTGATGCCCAAAACGTCGGCGCCGATGGCGTCGAGCGTGATGGCGGCCACCTCGGGACTCGTTCCCAGGAAGGTGCGACCGTCTTCCTCAAAGGTCATGGTGGCAAAGACGGGCAGGTCGGAGTTCTCGCGGCAGGCGAGGACCGCCGCCTTGATCTCGGCCAGGTCGGTCATAGTCTCGATAATAAAGAGGTCCACACCCGCGGCGACGCCGGCGCGCACTTCCTCGGCAAAGAGGTCGTAGGCCTCGTCAAAGCTCAGAGTACCCAGGGGGCGAAGCAGCGCGCCGATGGGGCCGATGTCACCGGCGACGTAGCGGGCGCCGGCCTCGCGGGCACAGGCGACGGCCGCGGCAAAGACGTCTGCCACGGTGGCGGCACCGTCGAGCTTGTGGGTGTTGGCGCCAAAGGTGTTGGCGGTAATCACGTCGCAGCCGGCCTCGACGTACTGGCGCTGAATGTCGGTAATGACCTGGGGCTCCTCAAAGTTGAGCAGCTCGGGCAGGGCGCCCGCCTTCATGCCAGCGGCCTGCAACATGGTGCCCATGCCGCCGTCGAACAGCAGGTGTCCCGTGCCCTCGATGGCCGCACGCAGGCGATCGTCCTTAATGCGCAGATCGTCGATCGTGCGCGTCTTGTACGTGGCACCGTTGCGACGTGCGGCATCAACGGGTGCCGCCAATGCAGTGCCGTCAGAATCATGAGTGATAAGCGGAGTAAACATCGAGGGCTCCTAATGGCTGGAATAGCAGGTGGTGTGGGCGGCACGGAAGCGGCAGTTCTCGCGCATGCGGCAGATATTGCAGGTGGGGCGGCTCTGGGCGTCGTGGACCTCGCCGTCAAACAGACCGATCACCGCGGTCACGCTTTTGGTGGGCATGAGCAGGCTGGTGGGCGTGACGGTCAGGCCGATGAGCCGCGTGGCGTTGAGCGCATTGACGATCGAGCGCTGGGCCGAGAGCGGGCAGTCGCCGTAGCCAGGACTAAAGCGCCAGTTGCCGGCGAGCCCATGAACGGCGGCGTCCATCTTGACCTGCTGGTCCATTTGCTCAACGGCGGCTTCCACGTAAGCGGAGCACGCGGCGTCGAGCACGGCGCCCTCCAGGGGATGTTGGGCTCCCGTGGTGCGCAGGCGACGCTCGGCGTCCATGCCGAGGGTGCATGCCATGAGCGCGGCAAAGCGGGC
>DBGBJN010000184.1:0-2967 GCA_048449885.1 Collinsella sp. | reverse complement strand
CGGCTATGTCGTTTGCCAAGTTCTTTAAAGACGCGCTGCTTCCCGTCGCCGTGTGGACGTGCGGCGTGCTGCTGAGCTGCTTTGTGCTGACGGTCGCCGGCGCACCCGTTTCTATCGTGGTCGTGGCGGTCGGCGTGTCCTTTATCTTCGGTATGCTCGGCATCGTGATCGAGTACGCGCGTCGTCGTCGTTTTCTGCGCCAGCTAGAGCGTGCGGCAGAGGAGCTCGAGAGTCCCGCATGGGTGCAGGAGATGGTGCAATGCCCGACCTATGCCGAGGGCGAGCTCGAGTACGAGGTCTTGCGCCGGGTGGGCAAAGCTGCCTGCGACGAGGTTGCCGAAGGCAGGCGCCAGACCGATGACTATCGCGACTATATCGAGAGTTGGGTCCACGAGGCCAAACTGCCCCTGGCGGCGGCCCATCTAATTTTGGAAAACCTGGACGGCAGCGAAGATGACCTGTCGCGCGTAGATGACCTCGGTCGCGAGCTTGCCCGCGTGGAGCGCTATATCGACCAGGCGCTCTACTATGCGCGCTCGGAGGTTGTGGAGCGCGATTACCTGATTCGTCGCTGGGACCTTAAGACCTTGGTGACGGGCGCGATTAAAGCCAACGCGCGCGAGCTCATTGCGGCGCATGTGGCCCCGGTGTGCGAGAACCTCGACTTCGACGTCTTTACCGACGAGAAGTGGCTCGAGTTTATTCTGGGCCAGCTCATTCAGAACAGCATTAAATATGCGTGCGAGGACGGCGCGAAGATCGTGTTTTCGGGCGCGTTGCTGGACGAGGGCCTGGCAAGCGAGCGCATCGAGCTTACCGTTGCGGACAACGGCTGCGGCGTGAGCGCGGCCGACCTGCCGCGCGTGTTCGAGAAGGGCTTTACCGGCGACAACGGCCGCACCACCAAGCGCGCAACGGGCATCGGCCTCTATCTGGTGGCGCGCCTGTGCTCCAAGATGGGCATCGACGTCACCGCAGCATCCGACTCCGGCAAAGGCTTTGTCGTCACGTTTGCCTTCTCAACCAACAAGTTCCAATACTTTGAGTAGGCGGGCCGTCTTGCGGCACGGACGGCTATGTTCCCGAACGTGAATATAGCCGCAAGGATTTAAATGAATCGCCCCATAAAAAACGTGCCGCCCCGAACGGGGCGGCACGCCATTTTTCCATCAGACAACTCGTTGAAGTAAGGCTGCGAAGGCCGCGGGGCCGGGAGGGGTTTCCTAAGGGCACATCCCGCAGCCGCAACGCGGCGAGGACGTGCCCGTGGAAACCCCGCAGGCCCCGCGGCCGGTGGGAGCAACGCTACTTCACGACCAAGATGTCGCAGTCCGTATTGCGCAGCAGGAACGTCGAAATCGAACCCAGCAGCGCATACTTGATCGAGGACAGGCCGCGTGCGCCGCAGAGCACCAGGTCGGGCTTAACCACGTCGAGCATCTCGTCCTTGAGCGTCTCGCGAATACGGCCGGCGCGAATCATAACCTCGACCTCGGGAATATCGGGATTGGCCTTGGCCTCTTCGAGCTGCTTGGCGATGGAGTTCTTAAATGCCTCCTCTAGGCCGTTGACCAGATCGACCGGATAGGAACCGGCGCTCTCGAGCGCCGTGGAATCGATAACGTGGCCGATGATTAGCTTGGCGCCGTTGTTCGCGGCGACCTTGATGGCGCGTGCGAGCACAAAATCCTGCTGCTCAGTACCGTCGAGTGAAACAAATACCTTGGTGTAGCCCTCGTTCATGGTTTCCTCCTTGGTCTATCGCACGGGCGCGGGGCTCGTGCATCGGGCGGGCGCGGGCGCGTTGGCCGCCGGACACTCTATCTTGTTGCAGTTATACCCAAGGATTTGGGTTTGACCGCTCGCAATTCTGTGAACGGGCGAGTTTTTTGGTAAGGGTAGGCGTAGACGCGCCCGAACGGTTGATAATGGGACATCGCCCGCACCGTCCGCAGAACAATATCGGCGGGTGTCTAACGAGGGGGTCCCTTTGGATATTATCGAGCTTCTAAAATCTGCCTTCATGGGCCTGGTCGAGGGCATCACCGAATGGCTGCCTGTTTCGTCGACCGGTCACATGATCTTGGTGGACGAGTTCGTCAAGATGAACGTGAGCGAGACGTTCTGGAATATGTTCCTGGTCGTGATTCAGCTCGGCGCCATTCTGGCCGTCTGTGTGCTGTTCTTCCATGAGCTCAATCCGTTCTCGCCCAGCAAGGGCAAGGAGGGCCGTCGCGACACCTGGGTGCTGTGGGGCAAGATTGTGCTCGGCTGCATTCCCGCCGCGGCGATCGGTCTGCCGCTTAACGACTGGATGGAGGAGCATTTCTACAATGCTCCCGTCGTGGCGCTGGCGCTCATTGTGTACGGCGTGCTGTTTATCGTGATCGAGAACTGGCGCGCGAGCAAGCGCGAGGAAATGGCCGTTGCCGGTTCGTTTGGCTCGCGTGCTGTGGTGTCGGGTGGACGTCCCGCCGGTGCGCACTTTGCGGCGCCCGCCGCGGCTACCGCTGAGGATGAGGACGATGACGAGAATCTGGACTTTGGCTCCATCGCCACGCTCGAGGACCTGAGCTGGAAGACTGCGCTGGGTATCGGCTGCTTCCAGGTGCTTTCGCTGGTGCCTGGTACGTCTCGCTCCGGTTCTACCATCATCGGCGGCCTGCTTTTGGGCTGTACGCGTTCGGTGGCGTCCAAGTTTACGTTCTTCCTGGCCATCCCTGTCATGTTTGGCGCGAGTGCACTCAAGCTGGTCAAATACTTCATCAAGGGCGGCACGTTCGGCGCCAACGAGGTCGCTATCTTGGGCGTGGGCTGCGTTGTGGCCTTTGTGGTTTCGCTCATCGCCATCAAGTGGCTCATGGGCTTCGTCCGCCGTCACGACTTCAAGTGCTTCGGTGTTTACCGCATCATCCTGGGCGTCGTAGTGCTCGCATACTTCTTCGTTCTGGAGCCTATGCTCGGCCT
>DBGBJN010000183.1:0-3045 GCA_048449885.1 Collinsella sp. | reverse complement strand
CGTGTGGGAAAGGCTGTAGGCCTTCTGGGCCATGGCGACCACCCCTTCGACTCGAATTCTTGACGGCCTGAACAATCGTCAATATCGGTCGGAGGGGTGGCTTTGTAAAGCCGTTTGTCTCCACCCGCGTAGCGGGTGGTTCAAAGCTGGCCGCTGCGCGGCCAGCAGACTAAAGTCTTGAAGCGCATTGTGAGTGCCACACTCACCAAAGACGGCAGCACGCTCGACCCCGCCAAGACCTATACCGTCGCCACCAACAACTACATCATCACCAACACGACCGACTTTCCCACCTTTGCACACGCCACCAAGTACACCGAGTGGGGCACGTGCGAGGCGGCGCTGAGGGCGCTGATTGGGCAGAACGGCTGGGAGAGCAAGATGGCCGGGCTCGCCGGCACCATCAGCTTCGGCTCCGTAGCCGTGGACCCCACGCCCACACCGGCCCCGACGCCTAAGCCCTCGCCTAAGACGGACACGACGACCACGAAGGTCAGCACCAAGAAGACGAGCGGTAAGCTCGCCGCAACGGGAGACCGCACGCTGGCAGTAGTTGGCGCGTGCCTTATCGGCGGCATCATCGTCATCATGCTCGGCATTATCTGGAAGCGTCGACGCTAAGCTACACCGCCGGGCCTTACAGCCCCGCCGCGTAAACCTTATATCGAGCACAGAAGCCCGCCCGAATGTGATCGGACGGGCTTCTTGGTGGGTATCATGGTTGGACGATCATAGGAGGTTTTCCCTACATGGAATTGTTTGAACCGATTCTTCATTTCTTTGAGCAACGGTGGGTCCACAACATCATCTGGGCCGTCATCTTGGCGATAGGCACCGCCGTCGCCGCCAAGGTCGCATCCAAGACCCTGCACCATCTGCTTAACCGAGACGATAACCCGCTTCCGGCATCGAGTATCTTCATCAACATCGCGCGTGCCGTCATCTGGATGATCGGCGGCAGCTTTATCCTCGACAACTGCTTTGGCATTAACGCAAACGCGCTCGTCGCCGCTCTTGGCGTCGGCGGCATCGCCATCTCGCTCGGCTTTCAGGACACGCTCTCGAACCTCATCGGCGGCATGCAGGTGACCTTTATGGGCATCATCAAGCCCGGCGACAATATCGAAGTCGGCGGCGTGTCGGGCGTAGTCCAGGACATCACCTGGCGTCATACGACCATCGAGGACGCCTGCGGGCAGACCATCATCGTCCCCAACTCAAATATCTCCAAGAACACGCTCGTGCATCTCATGCCCTTTGGGCGTGTGGCTGTGCCCGTCGCGGTCAAAGACCCCTCCAAATGGGCATCGCTCGATGTGCTAGCAGACGAGCTCGTCAGCGCCACCAAAACGGCTGTCTCGCCCATCTCAGGCTTTGACAAGGAGCCCTACGTGCTCTTTAGCGAGATTGGCGACTTTGGCATTAAGGGCAAGATCATCTTTATCGTCAGCGACGACAGCACCACTTTCACCGCCGCCGACGCCTGCATCCGCGCCATCGCCCCCATCATCGCCTAAACCACCACAATGGGGACAGGCACCTTTGTGGTGGTTTTCATTCGTGGTACCATGGTTCATATAGTTGTTTAAACGACTAAGGGAGCAAAACTATGGAAGAGGCCTATCGTCAAGCACGCAAGCGCGGCGAGCAGGGACGTCGACGCGCCATTAGCCAAAGCGAGCATCCATACCTTACTGACCTCGACAGCTTGGTTGCTCAGCTCCCCCTAGGTCAGCGAGAGAGCGTCGGCCTAAGGGATATTCCGCTCGAAATGGTCGTCGGCACGGTCACCAAGGGCCGTCAGTCCGCCTTTTCCTGCAACTTTATGCCCTTGTTGCCGTTTAACACCGAGTTCGCCCGCAAGTGGTCCAACCTCTACGACATCCAGGTAACCGAGGGCTATCGCGACCCCATCATCGTCACCGAGTTTATGCATCGGTTTTACGTCCAAGAGGGCAACAAGCGCGTCAGCGTCCTCAAATTCCTGGACGCTCCAACGGTTTCGGCTAAGGTCACCCGTCTCTACCCCGGCAAATGGGATTCAGTCGAAAGCCGCCTGTACGGCGAGTTCTGCGCGTTTTGGCACGTCTGCCCCCTATACGAGATCGAGTTCTCGTGCGAGGGAAGCTACGAGACTCTTGCCAAGATGCTCGGTCAGAACCTTATCGAAAAATGGCCGCAGAAAAAGGTCGATTACCTGCGCCACACCTTCCTGCTCTTTAAGCGCGCCTACCTTCGCGCAGGCGGCGACCACCTGGACATTACGCCCGCCGACGCCATGCTCGTCTACCTCAATGTGTACAACCAGGACCGCCTGCTGGATACGCCAACGGATATCGTCGTAAACCGCCTGTGCAAGATTTGGCGCGAGCTGGTCATCGCCGGCAAAAATGACGAGGACAAGGTTGATCTTGTCGAAGCACCGAGCGTCGATGAGGAAGAGTCGCCCGCCAAGTCCACCTCCGGCGTGCTCAACTTCTTTATGGGCAAGACCGTCTATTCGGCGGCCAACCCCCTGCGCATCGCCTTTATCCATGAGTTCCCCTGTGCGACGTCGAGCTGGGACAGCCTGCACGACCAAGGGCGTCAGTATCTCGATGAGCACTTTGACGGTATCGTGCACACCGAGGCGTTCGAGGACTGTCACGATCCGGACGTGTTCTACGCCGCCGTGGAAACGGCTGTCAAACATGGGGCAAACGTCATCTTCTCGACCTCGCACCGCCTGATGGAATACACGCTCAGGGCTGCCGTTGAGTATCCCCAGGTTCGGTTCCTCAACTGCTCTATCGGCCTTCCCCATCAAAGCGTCCGTTCGTACTTTGGCAAGATGTACGAGGCCAAGTTCCTCCTGGGCGCCCTTGCCGCCAGCATGGCGGACAACCACCGCATCGGCTACCACGCGTCGGTCTTCGCCTCGGGCGCGCTCAGCGAGATCAACGCCTTTGCGATTGGCGCCTCGCTGCTCGACCCCCGTGCGCAAATTATCCTGACTTGGGGCGATGTGCCCGCCGGAGGCCTTGCCGAGGCCATGTGCCGCGAAGG
>DBGBJN010000182.1:0-2981 GCA_048449885.1 Collinsella sp. | reverse complement strand
CACGATGGCGTTATAGATGGGTTGGCCGCTTATGCGGTCCCACACCACCGTGGTCTCGCGCTGGTTGGAGATACCGATGGCGGCGATGCGGTCAGAATGGATGCCGCTCTTAAACTGGACCTCCATCATCACGCCGATCTGGCTGGCAAGCACCTCCATGGGGTCTTGCTCTATCCAACCGGGACGCGGGAAGCTGGTTTTGACGCTACGACGTGCCTGCGCGACGATGCAGCCGTACTCGTCGACGATGGTTGCAAGTACCGAGGTGGTGCCGCAGTCGAGCGCCATGATGTAGGAACCGCCAAAGTTAAACGAGGCATCTTCCATGCCCAGGCTGCCCAGATTCAACGACATCGCTTACACCTTTCTATTGCATCGGGTCGGACAGGACCCGTTCGATCTCTGATGCGGGAAGTGCGCCTTGGCGCAGGATCTGGAGCCCGCCGTGCTGGAACGACACGATGGTCGAGGCGTCGCGACACGGGGTCTCGCCGGCGTCGACGGCAACATCGACCCCCTCCAGGATGCGACCTTCGACGGCGGCAAAGCTTGCCGGCGAGGGCGCGCCGTGTGTGTTGGCGCTCGTGCAGGCAAGAGGGCTGCCGCAGGCGCGGATGAGCGCTTGCACCACGGGCGAGGCCGAAGCGCGAAGTGCCACCGTGTCGTCGGCGGCGCGCATAAAGGTCGGCACACAGGGGGCCGCCTTGACCACGATAGTCAGGGCTCCCGGCCAGCATCGTCGCGCGAGTACGCGAGCCTCTTCGGGGATATCCACGCCATAGCGGTCGAGTGCTTCGGCATTATCAACCAGCCAGGCGACCGTTTGGGTGAGCTTGCGCTGCTTGAGGGTAAAGATGCGGCGGTAGCCGGTACCGAGCGCAGGGACCGCGGCGCCATTGACGACAGCCTGCGGATCGCGCGGCCACGATGGGAATTCGCTTGTATCTTGGGGTACGGCGTCCGAGAAGGCGTTGACTGCCACGGCGACACCGTAGACGGTCTCGGTCGGGATCAAGGCCAGGCCGCCGCAGCCGAGCACCTCGGCCGTGCGCTCGACGGCGAGCCGATGCGGCTCGCGCGTTCCCTCGTATACCCGATAGACCGTCTGCATGTGTATGCCAGCCCCTTACGCTCTGGTGAAAGTTTGTTTACTGAGGGGCATTCTCGCACGAAACATTCAGCCTATTTGCCCAGAGCGCATGTTGGTTTGGTGAGCGGCTCTAGTAGTCGGTGAAAGTGAGGGGGTTATTGGACTGCGACGAACTTCTTTGGCCTGCCGGCATGGCGTCTTTGGGCGGCGTAGCGCTCGATGCTGTCTATCGTTATCATCCGACGGCCGTCGACGAGTTCAACATCGAGTTTTCCGGCTTTGACCAGCGCGGTAATCCGCGGAGCGGAGACTTTGAGGTCCAGCGCTGCATCTTTAAATGTTCGGCACGCCGCTTCCCGAGCGTCCTCGTGGTCGATTTCGACTGAAAGGGCCACGACCTCGGCCGAGCGTTCGTACCCTGCCGGAGTCAAACCGTTGTTGAGGTCGTCGGCCAAAAACGCCATCAGCGCCTCGGTGGCATGGGCAATCGCTTCTTCGCGCGTATCGCCATCGGCAAAGGCGCCGGGAATCTGCGGGAAACTGGCGCAGTAACCGTCGTCTTCTTTTATGAGAACGCAGTCATAGGTAAATCGCTGCCTCATTTTGCCTCCAACTACCATCCAGCTTGGCGACGAATACTTGCCCACGTGCCCTTCTTTGGTCGATCACCACCAGAGCCGTTCACGGTGACAACACGGTCACCAGAAACATACTTAGCATGACTACCGACTTGCGCGACCTTCACGAATCCATCGTGCTTGAGTAGGGCAATGATTTCCCGAAAGGTAGGAGGTTGCATGGGCCGACCTCTTTCAGCCGTCCTAATTATAAACTACTTTATAATTTTTGCTAACCAGTTAATAAATATTACTGGCGCTGCTTGGGCTCGGTGACGATGGCTCGGACGATGCGGGGGCGATCGGTGAGGTCGTGGACGATACGCACGTCCGAAAGGCCTGCCTGGCGACAGAGCTCGGCCGCGGCATCGAGGGCACCCTCGTAGAGCTCGCAGGCAAACAGGCCGCCGGCGCGCAGCATGTAAGGCGCCGCATTGAGCAGGCGGCGGAAGATATCGAGGCCGTCGGCGCCGCCCTCGAGCGCCAGGTCGGGCTCAAAATCCTTGACCTCGTGCGGCAGCGAGCGCATGACGCCGGTCGGGATGTAAGGTGGGTTGGAGACAAGCACGTCGAAGGTGCCCCACTCTTCGCGGGGAATAGAACTCACCAGGTTGGTGAGACTAAAGGCGACCTCGTCGGACGTGAGGCCAAGCGCATCGCGGTTTTTGGTGGCCAAATCGATAGCGCGCGGCTCGATATCGGTGGCGGTGCAGGTAATGTGGCCGCGGCGCTCCCAGGCAAGGGAGAGCGAAATGCAGCCCGTGCCGCAGCCGACCTCGAGAACGCGGGCGATGCGGGGCTCGGCTGGGGCAGGCGAAGCGGCATCCTGAGCTGAAGCCGTCTCCTGGTCGGCACCCTCGATGGCGATGCCGTATTCGTCGAGCTCGGACTCGGCGGCTTCCGCGACTTCGGCTTCTGCTGCCTGCGCGGCGGCTTCCTCGGCCTCGCGGTCGGCCAGCTCCTCGGCATAGGCACGGCTGCCGAGCACGTCGCTACCCAGCGCAGCCTCATCGGCGGCCGTCAGGTTGGCGGCACGGCGCTCGGCGGTCGCGCGTTCGTCTGCCAGCGCGGCCTCAGCCTTGCGTGCCTCCTCGACCTCATCGTTCCAAGGCAGCTCAACACGCTGACGGGCAGCAGCCTCGGGGCTCAGCACCTCGGCATCCAGATAATTGAGGACTTCCTCGACGAGCATCTCGGTCTCGGGACGCGGAATGAGCACGCCGGGGGCGCACGTGACGTCGATCATGCGAAACTGCGTGCTGCCGGTGATGTAC
>DBGBJN010000181.1:0-5467 GCA_048449885.1 Collinsella sp. | reverse complement strand
TGACCGCCTGGTTGCTGAGCGCCGTCGCTCGACGACATGGACGCGCGCGGACGATGCGCCGGAGGCCGTGACCGTCGAGTTCTCGTTTGAGGGCTCGCTCGCCGAAGAGCCTGTCCTGCGCGATGCGCTCGGCATAGACCGTGTCTTCCCCCGCGCGCCCTTCGTGCCTGCCGACCATGGTGACCTGGCTGAGCGCTGCGAGACCATCCTCAACCTGCAGACCGCGGGCCTCAAGACCCGCCTTGCCCATACGGGCACCAAGGCGGCCGTCATCGGCCTTTCGGGCGGCCTCGATTCCACGCTGGCGCTCCTCGTGACCGTGCGTGCGTTCGACGCCTTGGGCCTGCCGCGCACCGGTATCACGGCCGTGTCCATGCCCGGCTTTGGCACGACGCACCGCACCAAGTCCAATGCCGAGTCGCTCGCTCGCGACCTAGGCGTGAGCTTTCGCGAAGTCTCGATCCATGCAGCCGTGGAGCAGCACTTTAAGGACATCGAGCATGATCCGGCCGTGCAGGACGTGACCTACGAGAACAGCCAGGCGCGCGAGCGCACGCAGATTCTCATGGATTTGGCCAACCAAGCCGGCGGCTTTGTCACCGGCACGGGCGACCTCAGTGAGCTGGCGCTCGGCTGGGCCACGTACAACGGCGACCACATGAGCATGTACGCCGTCAACGCGAGCGTGCCCAAGACGCTTGTGCGCCATCTGGTGCGTTATGCGGCTGATGTCTTTGGCGGGCGCATTGCCGAGGTCTTGCTCGATATCCTCGATACGCCGGTGTCCCCCGAGCTTCTGCCGCCCACGGGCGACGGCGAGATTGCGCAGAAGACCGAGGATTTGGTGGGCCCGTACGAGTTGCACGACTACTTCCTCTACTACCTGCTGCGTTTTGGCTTTGAGCCGGGCAAGATCTACCGCATGGCGCTCAAGAGCTTCGAGGGCGTCTACGACGCCAAGACTGTCCACACGTGGTTGCGTACGTTCTATCGTCGCTTCTTTGCCCAACAGTTTAAGCGCAGCTGCCTGCCTGATGGTCCCAAGGTGGGCTCGGTGACGCTCAGCCCGCGCGGCGATTGGCGTATGCCGAGTGACGCCAGCTCGCGTCTGTGGCTTGCGCAGATCGATGCGCTCAATGCAATTGACTAAGGTTGGCTAAATTGAACCAATACAGGGGTTGCAAGCGTTACACTTTTGCAATCTGATGGCCCGTATCGCGCGGCGCTCTTGTCGGAGCGCCGCGTTTTTCATATCGAAAGGTGGCACCATGCAGGCATCGCAGCGTCTCGACCGCTTTGGCGCGGAGGTCTTCGCCTCGCTCAACAACAAGCTTCTCGCGCTGAAAGCTCAGGGCAAGACCATTTACAACATGAGCGTGGGCACGCCCGACTTTAAGCCGTACGACCACGTGGTCGAGGCGCTCACGCAAGCAGCCCAAGATCCCGAGATGTGGAAGTATGCCCTGCGTGACCTGCCCGAACTCAAGCAGGCCGTGTGCGATTACTATGAGCGTCGCTTTGGCGTTTCGGGCATTACGCCGTCCATGGTGCAGTCGTGCAACGGCACGCAGGAGGGCGTGGGCCATTTGGGCCTGGCCCTGCTCGATCCGGGCGACACTATTTTGGTTCCCGATCCGTGCTACCCGGTCTTTGAGGCGGGTGCCAAGATCGCCGATGCCAAGCTCGAGTACTATCCGCTGGTTGCCGAGCACAATTACCTGCCCTATGTGGCGGGCATCGATCCCGAGGTGGCCGATCGTGCCAAGTACATGATCGTGTCGCTGCCCGCCAACCCGGTGGGCTCGGTGGGCACGCCCGAGATCTACGAGGAGATCATCGCTTTCGCCCGCGAGCACGACCTGCTCATCGTCCATGACAACGCATACTCCGACATCGTGTTCGACGGCGAGCCCGGCGGCAGCTTCTTGCAGTATCCCGGCGCGCTCGAGGTGGGCGTTGAGTTCTTCTCGCTTTCCAAGTCGTTTAACGTCACCGGTGCCCGCATTGGCTTTTTGGTCGGCCGAGAGGACGTGGTCTCTGCCTTTGCTAAGCTGCGCAGCCAGATTGACTTTGGTATGTTCTTTCCGATCCAGAAGGCTGCTATCGCCTGCCTGAACGGTCCGCGAGATGAGGTCGAGGCGCAGCGTCTGAAGTACCAGGAGCGCCGCGATGCCCTGTGCGACGGTCTTGAGGGCCTGGGCTGGGAGCGCCCCAACGCGCATGGCTCTATGTTTGTGTGGGCCAAGCTTCCCGGTGGCCGCACCGATTCCATGGCGTTTTGCGAGGAGCTCATGGAGAAGGCCGGCGTTGTGGTGACGCCGGGCGCGAGCTTTGGTCCTTCGGGTGAGGGGCACGTGCGCATGGCGCTGGTCTTGCCGCCCGACCAGATCGCTTTGGCTGTCGAGGCCATTCGCGAGGCGGGCCTGTATTAGAAAGCTATTTCGGCTCGTCAATAGCTCGAAACCGATTTCGTGCAGTTATTTTACGAATTCTGCAAACAATTTCGGTAAACGGTCGATTTTTGGCTGCGAATAGGAGCATAATCAAAGTCCCGATTGGATGTATTGGGATCACGGCAAGCCGCTCGGGTCGTTCCCGGGCGGCTTGTTTGTGGAGAGAGATGGGAGTTTCTAATGGTTAACGAGAAGAAGGTCGCTATTGTCGGCTGCGGTTTCGTCGGTTCGTCTTCGGCGTTCGCACTGATGCAGAGTGGTCTGTTCTCCGAGATGGTCCTCATCGACGTGGACAAGAACCGTGCCGAGGGTGAGGCCCTGGATATCGCGCACGGCATGACGTTTGCCGAGCCGATGAAGATCTACGCCGGCGATTATTCCGATGTCGCCGACGCCGCCATGATCGTCGTCACTGCTGGCGCTGCCCAGAAGCCCGGTGAGACCCGCCTGGACCTGGTCAACAAGAACGTCAGCATCTTTAAGTCCATTATCCCCGAGATTAAGAAGTCCGGCTTCGACGGCATTCTGCTAATCGTCTCCAACCCGGTCGATGTCCTGACCTACGCCGCCATCAAGATGTCCGGCCTGCCCGAGGGCCACGTCATCGGTTCCGGTACCGTGCTCGACACCGGCCGCCTGCAGCAGATGCTTGGTGCCCACGTCGAGGTTGACCCGCGCGATGTCCAGGCCTATGTCATGGGCGAGCACGGCGACTCCGAGTTTGTCGCTTGGTCCAGCGCTCAGGTTGCCGGCGTTCCGCTGAACACTTTCTGTGAGCTTCACGGCCACTTGGAGCATGAGGCTGCCGAGAAGCGCATCGCCGAGGACGTCAAGAACTCCGCCTACACCATCATCGAGAAGAAGCACGCCACCTACTATGGCGTCGCCATGGCCGTCAAGCGCATCTGCACCGCCGTTATGCGCGATGAGCAGACCGTTCTGCCTGTCTCCTCGCTCATGGTGGGCGAGTATGGCCTGTCCGATCTTGCCATCTCCATGCCGACCGTCGTTGGCCGCGACGGCGTTGTCTGCCGCGTCCCCGTGCCGCTGAACGACGACGAGCAGCATGAGCTCACCGTCTCCGCCAAGGCCCTCAAGGACATCATCGACAGCGTCGATTTCTCCTGCTAAATCAAGCTCGCTAGAGCGAAAAGCTACAATGAAGGCGTCCGGGTCCACACGGCCCGGGCGCCTTTTGGTGCAAAGTAACCTGACCCCAATGCACCCCCAATACACCATAGTTGATGGGAGGGCCATGTCGGATTCGCCTAATTTTTTGACCTATGCTCAGACGGCGTTTGATCCGTTTGAGGAGCGGCCGTTCTGCGCGGTGGACAGCCTGGTCTTTGCGTGGTTGTCCTATTTGCGTTTGCCGGGTGATATGGCGGAGCTGACGAACTGGCAGGGCCTAGACGTACGCGAGCTGCTGCGTGCCGAGTGCTATCGGGACATGATTGACGACTTGTGGGATCCAGAGGGGAGCAGGGCCTTGTTGGAGGCCGTGGCAGCAAATCCCAGATACCGCGGCGTGCGCACGTTTGCGGCTATCGTGCCGTGAGCGATGTGGTGGCGACGGAGCAGTTTGCAGCCATGGCGTTCCGGTTTCCGGCGGGGTTTAGCTATCTTTCCTTCCGGGGGACCGACAGCACGATTGTGGGCTGGAAAGAGGACTTTAACATGGCGTTCCGGTGTCCTGTGCCGGCCCAGGAATCCGCGGCGCGTTATGTGGACGAGGCGGCGGATGCGATCGACGGGCCGCTTTTGTGCGGAGGTCATTCCAAGGGTGGAAACCTTGCGGTGTACGGTGCGGCGATGTGCTCCGATGTCGCCCGTGAGCGAATCGAACGGGCGTATTCCCATGATGGTCCAGGGTTCGTCGAGGAGTTTCTGAACGGCAACGCCTTTGCCGATCTTTCCGGTCGAATCGACAAGACGCTACCTCGGTCGTCGATCTTCGGCATGATGTTCGAGACACAAGAGGACTATGCCATCATTGAGAGCACCGAGTTCAGCCTGCTGCAGCACAATCCCTTTAGCTGGGTGGTTGATGGTCGCGACTTCGTGTACTGTGAGCGCCTGTCCGCCGGTGCTCGATACGTTGATGGCTCCATTCGCGAGATGCTGCTTGCGGTGTCGCCTAGCGAGCGCGAGCGTTTTGTAGATGCGTTGTTCTCCGTGCTTGAGGCTACGGGTGCTGAGCGGTTTGCGGATATCGCTGGGAATCTGCGCGAGAGCCTGCCCGTGATGCTCCAGGCTGCGCAAGGCTTTGACAAGGATACGCGACGGTTTGTCTCGCAGACCATCGTTGCGATTCTTAAGTGTGCGCTGCTGCCTAAACGTCCAGAGTTCAGCGTGCCTTCTAGTGGTAAGAGCCTGGCAGAACAGCTCGAGGCTTGGCAGTCCGAGCTCATGCGCTAACCATTGGTGCAAAGCAACCTGTCCCCGATGCACCAATCTTCGATGCGCCTGGGGCGGGCTCGACCGCTATACTGGTTCGTGCTCAATTCGATCTAGAACGGAATGACGTATATGAAAATCAATCACGCGATTCTGCATATCCTGGACTTTGACTCTGCCGTCAACGTCATGAGCCAGCGCGAGCTCGATATCGAGAGCCGTACCGTCCGCAATTTCGTAACCACGCATCTGCGCCGCGCACGCACCTCGGCCGACAATAAACGCGCCACGTTTGCCGAGAACTCCGCATTCGGCGGCGAGCTCAAGGGCTATTTCTTTGGTGAGCGCGAGTTCGTGGACCTGTCGCAGCAGATTGCGGAGTTTATCTCCTCCGAGCTCACCAAAGCCGAGAAAGCTGAGTCCACCGACGTGCTCGTGGCTGATTTTGACGACGATGAGGATGCCCGCTGGTTTGCCGTGATGCTGCTGGGCTCCAAGCAGGCTTTTATGCACGAAGTGGGCCGCGAGGAGGGGGAGGTGCGCAACGACATCGCGCGCCACTACGCCATTCTGCCGAACCCCTCGCAAAAGGTGCCGAGCTATGCCATCGTGCGCGC
>DBGBJN010000180.1:0-4126 GCA_048449885.1 Collinsella sp. | reverse complement strand
GAGTGCCTGTTCGATGACGAGCGCGCGCTCGTGCGTATCGACATGTCCGAGTATATGGAGAAGTTCAGCGTCCAGCGTCTGATTGGTGCGCCCCCGGGATACGTGGGCTACGACGAGGGCGGTCAGCTCACCGAGGCCGTGCGCCGTCGTCCGTACTCTGTGATCTTGCTCGACGAGATGGAGAAGGCTCATCCGGATGTCTTTAACGTGCTGTTGCAGGTGCTTGATGACGGCCGCCTGACCGATGGCCAGGGTCGCCAGGTGTCCTTCAAGAACACGATCATCATCATGACGTCTAACGTGGGCTCCAAGGCTATCGCTGAGCTTTCCGGCAAGGACGAGGAGGAGATGCGCCATCAGGTCGACGCGGCCATGGCTCAGACCTTCCGCCCCGAGTTTCTCAACCGTATCGACGATATCGTGGTGTTCCATCCGCTCGGCATGGCGCAGATCGAGAAGATCGTCGACATCCAGCTCGCCGACGTCCGCGCGCGTCTGGCCAAGGAGCGCATGACGCTTGCCATCACCCCGGCGGCCAAGCAGATGCTCGCCGTGGGCGGCTTGGACCCGGTCTTTGGCGCCCGTCCGCTCAAGCGTCTGGTTCAGCGCGAGGTCGTGGATGCCATCGCCGCCGCTATCATCGATGGCACGGTGCGTGAGGGCGATCAGGTGACGGTCGATGTCGACAAGGACGGCGGCTTTACCGTCGTGTGCGACAACACGCCGGCGGCCACCTACGAGGTCCCCGACGCCGAGTAGGTTTTGGGCCATGCCTTAAAATCTGCCAGCCGTCTCTAAACGCCAAGGGCGGCGGATCCAATTGGGTCCGCCGCCCTTTTTCGTGCGACAATCGATAATGTTGAACGGATGCGATGCAAGGAGCTATGCAGATGAAAGACGAGATCAAGACAAGTGCGCCGGCGACCGATGCCGCACCCGCCGCACCCAAGCCTGTGCCTAAGCCGGCACCCAAGCCGCGCGACCCCTACATCCGTGCCGAGAACGAGGACGACGACGGCTACGATCCCTACAGCGATCGCCGCCCCGAGCGCGAGCCAATGTTCGAAGCCGACCCCTGGCGCTGAGTGCCACCAAAAAGGCCACCAAAAAGTTGCGGTGAAATAGGGACTGTTTTGCGGTTTGACCAGCAAAAACAATCCCTATTTCACCGCAACTGCGTTGGGCGGCTGTCTTCGGGCCGGCTAGTCCTGGGCTTTGATACTCGGCAGCAGGATCTGGGCGAGGTAGTCGGTCTCGAGTTTGGTGGCGGCGTCGGCCTTGCCGTCTTTGCCGACCAGCACGTTCTTGATCTGGCTATAGGTGTAGCGGTTACCGGTCGTAAGCTCGACAAGCTCAATGGCCGTGTTCATGGGGTAGGTTGACACGGGGTTCTGCGTCCGTCCGTTGATGGTCTGGGGCACCACGTACGGATAGACGGGGCCGCTGGCGTAGACGGTATAACCGTTGCCTAGATTGGCCGCGCCCAAAACCGTATCGCCTTCATCGGGCGTAAAGCTCTCGCCCTCGCGCACCGCGACGAGCGTCACGAGCGGCGTATTGGCGTCGTCGCCCAGATAGATGCATAGCGTGCTTCCGTTTTGCCAAGTTGCGACCTTGCCGTACCACTCGACGGGAATATCGAGCTGGTAGAGGTCGGTTGCCTTGTGGCGAGCGTCAGCATCACGGGACGCCTGTGCCTTTTGCGCGCTCACGGCATTGACGGCGGCGTCGCGCCGCGCGGTTGCTGCCTGCTGGAGCACTTTGGCAGCCGCGGCGGAGCTCGCACCGCCCTCCTCGGCATACTTGGCGGCGGCATCGATCTGGTCGTCAGTCACCGTGTCGGCCGAAGGCACCTTGAGCTTAAAGGTGGCCTGGGCACTTAAATCCTGTCCATCGCTCTTAACGGTGACCTGCGTCTTGGTGGTCGGGACGGTATAGATGGTGCCGTCGGCCGCGATGGGGGAGGCAGCGATGGAGAGCGTGTAATCGCCGGGCAGCAGTTTGATGCCGCGGCCGTGCTCGTCAACATAGAGCGTTTCGCTCACGGAGGAGCCATCAGCGTCCTGACCGCTCACCTGTACGGGAATCTTGGAGCCGGCGGAACAGTCGAGGCCCGCGGCATGCACGCCAATCTGCACCGACATCATCGTGTGGGCATTGGCGGCGGTGATGGCAGCCTGCTCTTGCCGGTATCCGTTCCAGGCTGCGTAGCCTGCGCCGCCGGCGACGAGCGCGACGGCCACAACGCCGGCAACCATCAGGTTGCGGCGCTTGGGCGACATCTTGCGATGACGAACCTCGGCTTCGCGTGCCGAAGGAACGGACGGTAGGGGAATATCGCCCATGGCGATGGTCTCGTCCACGGCAGGAGCGGAGCCCAGGCCGGGAAGCTCGCGGGTCAGGGAATCTTCGGCCGGCAAGCTGTCGAGCAAGACGGTTTCCTCGCCCGTGTCGGATTCGGGCTGGTTGTCGGCCTCGCTTTCGGTGTCTTCGTGACCTGCCTCATCTTCGGCAGGCTCAACGTCGCCTGCATCCTGATCATCGGGCTGTGCCTCGATTTCCGGTTCATCCTGCACATCAACGCTCGAATCGTCAAACGCAACATCGTCAAGCGAAATCCGGTCTAGGCTCTCCAGGGCCTCGGCACACGCTTCTGCATCTTGGGCCGCATCCTCTTGGCCCATCGTCTCATCTTTCATATATCCCCCAAGCTCAATATCGGGACAACACTGTACCCAAAAACGGGACCCCATAGAGCCGCCGCATGATTTGAAATCCGATTTTATATATGCGTATGTTTTTGAATAGATGAATAGAGACGCAACGACAAAAGCCCCCGAAAAGCGAGCGAAACGCTTTCCGGGGGCTCTGCGAGACATTGGATGAAAATCCTGACGGGCGGGCCTATGCCCAACTGCCAACAGCGACCAACATGTTACTCGGCGTGCGCGTAATCCACCTTGGCGCGACGAGCGGTGGCCTTCTCCCAATCGCTGGTGCCCTCAAAGACATCCTGCTTGTAGGGATTGCGGCCGAGCTTCTTGGCACGGTAGGCGATGTAGATGATCGCGGCGATGTTGGCGATCAGCGCGACGATGGAGACCGCGGTGGCAGCGGCGGGGTCGAGCGTGGAGTGGGTCACAAAGATGGACTCCTCCTGGAAGTAGGGGAACACCTGGGCAAACATGCACCAAATAGCCAGCGTAAAGGCGCGGTTCTGGATCCAGCCGCCCTTGTTCCAGATAAAGGCGGCGACGGTGGGCGCCAACAGCAGCGCAAAGCCGCAGAACCAGGAGTGGGTGGGCAGGCAGTTGTAGGTGTAGCAGAAGTTCCAGATATCGTAGGCGATGATGTAGACCCAGGTCATGTCGGGCCACAGCATGTCGGTCTGATCTTCGGAGGAGTAGACGCTCCACCAACCGGTCATGCAGAAGATGTTGATGATACCCGCGATGCCGTTGAACACGTTGTTCCAGCCGGCCAGCTGCGTGGCGCCCTCGGAGGTGACCCAAGTGGACTGGCCCAGGACAAAGAAGTGATAAGCGCTCTCAAAGTCAGACACGACGGCGATCATGATGTTGATGGCGACGATCACAAACGGCCATGCGCGGAACCAATGCACCTTGCCGATCTTGCCCCACTGGTACTTAATGGCAATGAAGCCCCAGCAACCGGCCAGCGCTGCGTATACCTTGGCGTAGTGGAACCAGCTGTTCTGGTACACATGGGTGGGGTTGGTGAGCGCCCACTCGGCACCCTGCGAGACGCCGATGGCGATGGCGACGCAGTAGATGGTCATGGCCAGCGGAGCCACGCCAAAGATGATGGCCGCGCCCAGCTTGGTGCGGCGGCCGACCTCGTTGAGCACAATCAGGCCAATAAAGACCATGGCCCAGCCGGCCCAGTGGATAAGGGTATCGCTACCCCAAACATCGAACAGCATGCTGCTCTCCTTTCACACGCCCGCGGCCCCTCTTCTGATCGCGGGCAGTTTGGCCAAATGTCGTCAGTTCTGGGGCTTGCGCTCCGGATACTTGGCGGTATAGCCCTCGATGTGGAGTGTCGAGGCGATGATTTCCTTGACCGTCTCGTCGGGCACATCGGGGTGCGTGCGGATATACATCAA
>DBGBJN010000179.1:0-9028 GCA_048449885.1 Collinsella sp. | reverse complement strand
GAACTCGGCCGTCATGGTCTCGACCAGGTTGTCCATGCTCCAGTTGGGCTCCAGGCCGCAGATCTCAAACAGGAAGTTGCTCAGCAGCTGCTGACCGTACTCGGAGTGCTTGACCTCGGGGTGGAACTGCGTGGTGAAAATTTTGCGCTCGGGGCATTCCATGGCGGCAACCGGGCACACGTCGGTGCTGGCGGTAACGGTAAAGCCCTCGGGCACCTCGGAAACGGCGTCGCGATGGCTCATCCACACGGTCTGCTCCATAGGCGTTGAGTTAAAGAGCTTGGCGCCAGCCGTGCGCGTGATGGTGGCGCGGCCGTACTCGCCCACCTCGGAGTGGCCGACCTTGCCGCCGAGCGTCACGGCCGTGATCTGATGGCCGTAGCAGAAGCCCAGGACGGGAAGGCCCAGGTCAAAGATGGCAGGATCGATGGACGGAGCGTCCTCGGCATACACGGAGGCCGGGCCGCCAGAAAGGATGAGCGCAGAGGCGTTCATCTCGCGAATCTCGTCGGCCGAGATGTCGCAGGGGACAATCTCAGAATACACGTTGAGGTCGCGGACGCGACGGGCAATGAGCTGACCGTACTGCGCACCAAAGTCGAGTACGAGGACCTTTGCGGAAGCCTTTTGATCCATGGTTTCCCCCTCTTGTTGGCGGGGAGCCGGTGCCCACCCGCATGAATGAACAAAAATAACTTTCATAGTGTACACGTTATATGGGGTTTCTCGTCCCTCGCAGCCATCAGCGCACGGCAAACGCACGACCTGGGCCCCTATTTGGCGGCAATTGAAGTGTTACCAAACGTTACAGATGATGTAATACGTTTGAACATTGGACGCCCTGTGCCACAATACTGCCGAACGACTCCGCCTCTGCGGCGGCAAATACGATAGGAATACCAGCATGAAGCGCATCCTTCTCATCGCCACGGGCGGCACCATCGCATCGACCGAGGACGGCAACGGCCTCTCCCCCGCCCTGACCGGTGAGGAGCTCGCCCAGAGCGTCCCCGAGATCTCGGGCCTCTGCGAGCTCGACGTGGTGCAGCCCATGAATATCGACAGCACCAATATGCGCCCGAGCGACTGGATGCGCATCCGCGATGTCATCGTCAAAGGCTATGCCGATCACGACGGCTTTGTGGTCCTGCACGGCACCGACACCATGAGCTACACCGCGGCGGCGCTTTCCTATCTGATTCAGGACAGCCTCAAGCCTATCGTGCTCACCGGCTCGCAAAAGCCCATGGGCAATCCCTTTACCGACGCCAAGCTCAACCTGTACCAGAGCCTGCTCTATGCGCTCGACGAGCATTCGCACGACGTTTCGATCGTGTTTGGCGGCGTCGCCATTGCTGGCACGCGCGCCCGCAAGCAGCGCACCATGAGCTTTAACGCGTTCATTAGCGTCAACTATCCGCCCATTGCCTACATCCGCAACGACCGCATCGTGCGCAACGGGCTTCACGGCACGCATCAGGGCGAAAACCCGGTGCGTTTCTACGACAGCATCGATCCGCGCGTATTTGTACTCAAGCTTACGCCCGGCGTAAACCCGGGCATCCTCGACGCCCTTGCCGATAGCTACGACGCCGTGATTCTGGAGACCTTTGGCATTGGCGGTATCCCCGAGTTTGGTGAGTCGGGCGAGTCGTTCCAAGAGGCAATTTTCCGCTGGGTCGATTCGGGTCGCACCGTCGTTATGACCACGCAGGTCCCCGAAGAGGGCCTCGATCTGGGCGTTTATGAGGTCGGCCGCGCTTACGCCGATCATCCGGGCATTCTGCGCGGCGACGACATGACCACCGAGACGCTCGTGGCCAAAACCATGTGGGCACTCGGCCAGTCACGTGATGCGGACAAGATTCAGCGCCTGTTCTACAGCCAAGTCAACCACGACCGCATCCCGATGGCGTAATCCCTAAGGCAGTTCCGCTTATCGCAGCCCCAAACGGCAGGTGGTCCCCCTCGGGCCGTGCAAAAATCGGAGTATTCTGCAATTTCTCCGCCGGAGGCATAGAATCGGCCGATTGTTAGACGAACTTTTAGGGCGAAGAGGCCGTCTAGTAAATATTTATTCCACATTTTTATTAAGGATGTGGATTAACTACTGTCAAAAAGGCAAAGCCAGCCGCGCGAGCTACCATCTACGGCTGAACAGGTGCTGAATACTCGCGATTTTGCACATCGCAACCAGGGGGACCCGCCCAAAGAGCGTCAATTAGCAGCGGGGAACGCCCTATTCGATACCCTCGAGAAGTTCTGACACCGTCATGCCGAGTGCGGGCGCGATCTTAAATAGAACCTTGAGCGTGAAATTTGCCGTCCCATCTTCGATTCTGTCGAGGTAGGGTCGGCTGATTCCTGTTGCCACACAAAAATCAACCTTGGAGATACCAAGGTCTCTGCGTGTCTCTTCGACCCGCCTGCCAAGAATCTGTTTAGCACGTTCGTCCATGCAGCCGAGTTTGAAATGGAGCCGAACATAAACGTAAACTATAGTTTACGTTTTGCCGAATACACAGGAGTTTTCTATGTCGGGTTCTTCGGTCCGCATGTACCGAACCACGCTTCGCACAAACAGCGCACCGCCCAAGCTCGTCGTCGTTGAAGCCGAATGCCTTTCGCCCGATGAGCGCACAGCATTTGCATTGCTATCAAGTCGCGTCGCCGCCATTCTGGCCCCTTGCCCGGCGCAAGGTGAACTTGCCATCCAATGCCAAACGCATAGCTGCTCGCTCAATCAGGCTGCCGTAATCGCAACCAGTCAACACGGCCTGCCCCTTCTTTTAGAAGCCGGTATCGCACTCGCCCTTCGCGGTGCCGGATACGAAAACGAGACCGCCGCCGACATGGTCTTTAAACCACGATCGAGCGGCGGCCTCGCAGCAGCCATTGAATATGCGTGCAGGCTCGTTGCCTAAAAGGACAAGCTAGAAACCAAAGCCAAAGCCCGTTCCAGTAATCGCCGAATACATAAAGTAGACGTTGATCACGTTGAGGAACACGCCCGTGATGCAGCCGTTACGCAGGTAGCGCTCGCACGTAAGACGTGCCATCACAGCGGAGTCCTCGTTGTTCTTTGCCTGGCGTCCCGCCGTAAAGTACGTCGCCACGCTCAGCAGCAGGTTGAGCACTGGCAGTGCCAGCAGCTCGTAGCTCTTGCCCCAGCGCGTCACCTCGCCAGCGGCATTAAACTTCGTTGCCACCTCGGGACCAATGTTGGGGATAACACACGCTGCGACCACCAGCGGAATCACCGCAAGTACGAGCAGCGCAATACCCATGTAGCCGGCTTTTTTGCCATATTTAAACATATGCGTCGTCCTTACACGTTAAAGCGGAAGTGCACGACGTCGCCATCGGCCATGACATAGTCCTTGCCCTCAATACGCAGCTTGCCGGCGGCCTTGGCGCCCTGCTCGCCGCCGAGCTCGATGTAGTCGTCGTAACCAATGACCTCGGCCTTAATAAAGCCGCGCTCAAAGTCGGTGTGGATGACGCCGGCAGCCTGCGGGGCGGTTGCGCCCTGACGAACCGTCCAGGCCTTGACCTCCATCTCGCCGGCCGTAAAGAACGACTGCAGACCGAGCAGCTTATAGGCCGCCTGCGCGAGCACGTCCAGACCGGGCTGCTCCAGGCCCAGGCTCTCCAGGTAGTCGGCAGCGTCCTCGGGATCGAGCTCGGAAAGCTCGGCCTCGATCTTGGCGCAGATAGGCAGCGGCTTGACGCCGTCGATGGGCGCCAGATCGTCGTTGAGCATATCCTCGTCCACGTTGGCCACATACAGGATGGGCTTCATGGTGAGCAGGAACAGGCCCTTGGCGGCGGCACGCTCCTCGTCGGTCATCTCCATGGATGCGGCTCGCTTACCCTCGTTGAGCCAGGCAAGCAGACGCTTGGCGACCTCGAACTTGGGCATGAGCTCCTTGTCGCGCTTGGCCTCCTTCTCGAGCTTGGGCAGCTGCTTCTCGAGCGTGCCCATGTCGGCCAGGATGAGCTCGGTCATGATGGTGTCGGCATCGCCGGCGGGATCGACGAACTCGCCCGTGCGGCCCACCTCACGCATGACGTTGGGGTCCTTAAAGTAGCGCACGACCTCACAGATGGCATCGGTCTCGCGGATGTTTGCCAAGAACTGGTTGCCCAGGCCCTCGCCCTCGTTAGCGCCCTTCACCAGACCTGCGATGTCGACAAACTCGACCGTAGCCGGCACAATGCGGCCCGGGTTGACGATGTCGGCAAGCTTTTGCAGGCGGCTATCGGGCACATCGACGATACCCACGTTGGGGTCGATCGTGGCAAACGGGTAGTTGGCGGCAAGGCCGGTCTTTTTGGTAAGCGCGGTGAACAGCGTCGACTTGCCCACGTTGGGCAGGCCCACGATACCGATGGAAAGGGACACGACAGCTCCTTTTGGTACAGGTACTTCAAACTGCATAAGTATAGCGCCGCCGCAGCATCCGGGCGAATCCGGACACCGCGGCGGCGCAAATGAAGCAGAGATGCGTGAGGGTTCGAGACGGCAGTCCTTACTTAAGCTCGGGCCAGAAATCCTTGTTGGCCTCGATGAGCTCGTCCAGGATCTGCTTGGCAACGCTCGCCGAAGGAATGGTCTTGGAGAGCGTGAGTGCCTGCCAGAGCTTCTGGTAGCTGCCCTCGACCCAAGCCTGGACAACGAGCTTCTCGACGGAAACCTGCTGCTCCATCAGGCCCTTCTGGAACTGCGGGATCGGGCCCTGGCAGATCTTCTCAAAGCCGTTGGAACCGACGATGCAAGGCACCTCGACCATGGCCGTCGGGTCGAAGTTGGGCACAGCGCCATCGTTGGGGACGATCAGCAGGAAGCGCTCGAGCGTATTCTCGGCCAGTGCGCAGGCAAGGTCGACGATGTAGTTGGCATGTACATCTGGCTCAAAGCCGCCGTCCTTGGCAGTACCCTTGGCGATGATGTCGCGGCAAGCGCCAAAGACCTTCTTCTCGCGGCCGTCCATAACCTCATTGGCGCGAGTGTAGTTGGGGTCAGACGTCTCGACGACATAGTCCGGGTACAGGTAATACTTGAGGTAGGTATTAGGAATCGTCTCGGGATCGACAGCATAGACATCCTTGGCCTTGCCGAAGGTGTGAATCCAGCTCTCCTCGACATGCTGCTCCTTACCGGCCTCGTGCTCGATGCCGTCCAGGTAGCCGTTCTTAGCCATGTGCTCCTTAATCTGCGGCATGAGGTCGTTGCCATCCTTGTCGTAGATTTTGCTCCACCAACCAAAGTGGTTGAGGCCGTAGTAGCTATACTGCAGCTCGCGACGATCCTTGATGCCGCACATACGGCTCATCTTATCCATGAGGTCGATCGGCATGTCGCAGATGTTGATGATGCGGCTGTTGGGGCGCAGCACGCGGCAGGCCTCGGCGACGATGGCCGCGGGGTTGGAGTAGTTGAGCATCCAGGCGTTGGGGCTGTACTTCTCCATGTAGTCGAGGATCTCGATGACGCCACCAATGGAGCGCATGCCGTAGGCGATACCGCCGGCGCCGCAGGTCTCTTGGCCAACGCAGCCGTACTTGAGAGGAATCTTCTCGTCGAGCTCACGCATGGCGTACAGGCCGACGCGGATGTGAGCAAGGACGAAGTCGGTCCCGGTGAATGCGGTCTCGGGGTCGGTGGTGTAGTTGAACTCAACCTCGGGAGCGTTCTCATGGAAGTAGATCTCGCAGGCCTTGGCCACGGTCTCCTGGCGCTCGGCGTTGTTGTCGTAGAAGGTCACCTTGTTGACCGGGAAGCGGTCGCGCTCCTCAAGCAGCATCAGGGCAATGCCCGGAGTGAAGGTAGAGCCACCGCCGGCAATGGTCACGGCATAGTTTTTCTTGGACATGATGTCCTCCTCATTCTGGCCGCTTGCTCAATCCATCCCCGCACGCGGCCTGTACGGTTTGGAATTGTTACCTAGAAGTGGAGTTTTTTATCTCTAGAATCGGCCTTGCGGTGCATACCGGCTCTGCAAGGCCGATTTTTTCGATGGACGATGGTTTACAGAAGACTCTCGAACTTCTCGCGAACCTGCGGGACGTTAAGGCCGATGATGACCTGGATTGACTGACCTTGGACCACCAAGCCATGCGTACCGATCGCCTTGAAGGAAGCCTCGGGTGCAACGACGCTCTTGTCCTTGACGTTAACGCGCAGACGGGTAGCGCAGTTAGTTACATCGACGATGTTATCCGTGCCACCGAGCAGATCGAGGATGTTCTCGGCAAGCACCAAGCGCTCATCATCTTTACTCTGGGCGACCGATTTGCCAGCAGCAGCACCGCCCTGCTTTTGCTTGTAGTCGGCCTTGGACTTGAGCTCGACCTCAACATCGTCATCCTCGCGACCGGGAGTCTTAAAGTCGAACTTGACGATCAAGAAACGGAAGACCACGACCCAAAGAGCGGTAAAGCACAGACCGACAAGGATGGAGATGGTGTACTGCAGACCGTGTGCGGCCCAAAGGGGCAGCCAGTCCCACGAGAGCATCGAGATAATGCCGCCGTCGAAGATGCCCACGACGCCAAGGAGGTTTTGAGCCATGCAGCCGAGCGCTCCGAGCACGCAGTGGACGACGAACAGGCCGGGCGCAATGAACAGGAAGGTGAAGTCAAGCGGCTCGGTGATACCGCAAAGCATAGCGGTAAGGGTGACCGGGATCAGCAGAGCCTTGACGCGCTGCTTGCGCTCGGGTTTGGCGGTCATATAAAACGCAATGGCGACGCCAAGCGAGCCGAAGACTTTAGTCCAACCAGGGCAGGTATAGGCAGCCCAGGGTGCGGCATCCTTAAGAGCAATGCTCGGATCGGCAGCCAGTTGGGGCAGGATGTTGGCCCAAGCAGCAAAGATGCCGCCGTTGACCGCCGCGTTGTCGTAATAGAACGGCGTATAGATAAAGTGATGCAGGCCTGTAGGAATCAGCACGCGCTCGAAGAAAGCAAAGACGCCCACGCCAAACGTACCGGCGGAAAGGATGAATCCCTGGAAGGCGGCGATAGCAGCCTGAACATGCGGCCATACCAGGCAGGCGATAATAGCGACCGGAACCATAACGAAGAAACCGATCATATAGATGAACACGGAGCCCGAGAACACGCCCAGCCACTCAGGAAGTTCGGTGTCGAAGTACTTGTTGTGAAGCATCGTGGCGATACCTGAAATGATAAGCGCACCCATGATGCCCATATCAAGCGTTTTGATGCTTGCGATAGTGGCAAGACCAGTACCGCTGCCCGCCTCGACAGAGTAGTCGACCCCAAAGACAGGGCCCCACTGCCCCAAGATTGTGCTTACAAAGTAGTTGAAGGTAAGGTAGATGGCCAAAGCCTCCATGCAGCAGCGAGCGTTCTGCTTGTTCGCGAGCGAGATTGGCAACGCTACGCAAAACAGCAACGGCATCTGGTTAAAGAGCGTCCAACCACCCTGGAGCAGTACATTCCAGCAATCAAACCAAAGATGGCCCGCAGTGGCCATCTCGCCAAAGATCGCCTCGGTGGTAAACAACGTACCCAGGCCGACAACGATTCCGGAAAATGCGAAAAGAATTGCAGGCGTGTACATTGCACCGCCGAAACGTTGTATCTTTTGCATCATGACGGGGAATCCCCCTCTCTTCATTCGGAGCGCTGCGGTTTTGGCTTCACTCGAGACCGCAGACGCGCCGTTTGCGTGTACCTCGTGCAATAGGACGGGTGGGCCCGCTTCCCTGACTTCTTGCGCTTCTATTTTTATCATATCACTTATCTAGACAAGTTAGCATAAATACTACGGTCGGTAAACGGTTGATTATTGGCCGTAAACGGTATATGTCCAGTATTTCCCCTGCTAAATCTGACATAGCTGATGGCTGCAATTTATATTTCTTTTCAACTTGTATAGCTGTGCTTGTCTATATCTATAGACATGCCTATACTTTGTTACAACATTCACCGCCACGTTAAGGAGTCACCATGAAAAGCGCGGTCTTCTATGGAAAGCACGACCTCAGAGTCGAGGAATCGGCAAAGCCGGCCGTGGGCAAGCGCGACGTTCTGATCAACGTCAAAGCTTGCGGCGTCTGCGGTACCGACGTTCATATCTATGAAGGCGACAAGGGTGCAGCGGACGTTACCCCGCCCACGATCCTTGGCCATGAGTTCGCGGGCGTTATCGAGGCCGTGGGCTGCGATGTCACCGGCTTTAAGCCGGGCGATCGCGTGTGCATCGACCCAAACCATCCCTGCGGCTGCTGCGAACCCTGCCGTGACGGAATCAACCACCACTGCGAGCATATGACCGGCTACGGCACCACCGTTAACGGCGGCTTTGCGGAGTACTGCTCCGTCGATATGCAGCAAGTCTACAAGTTGGGCGATCACACCAGCTTTGAGCAGGGTGCTATGACCGAGCCCGTCGCCTGCTGCCTGCACGGCATCGATATGTGCAACATCAAGCCCGGCAGCACAGTTGTCGTTATCGGCGGTGGCATGATCGGTCTGCTCATGATGCAGCTTGCCAAAAACGCCGGCGCCACCAAGGTCATCTTGCTCGAGCCCGTCGAGGGCAAGCGCGAGGTTGCGCTCAAACTCGGCGCCGATCTGGCAATTGATTCCATCCACGAGGACGTCCCGGCCCGCCTGAAGCAGGAGGGCGTCGGCAACGTCGATGTCGTTATCGAGTGTGTTGGCAAGCCCGTCACCATTGAGCAGGCCATCCAGATCGCCGGCCACAAGGCTACGGTCATGATGTTCGGCCTCACCAAGCCCGATGAGACAATCACCGTCAAGCCCTTCGAGGTCTTCCAGAAGGAGCTTGTGCTTACCTCGTCCTACATCAACCCTTATACGCAGCGTCGCGCGCTCGAGCTCATCGACTCTGGCAGGCTCGACGTATCCTCGATGGTCGCCAAGGTGGCTTCCCTCGACGAACTCGGCGCCATCCTGTCAGACCCAGCTCTGCGTGCCATGGGTAAATATATAATCGACCCCAGCAAGTAAATCGATCGACACCTGCGCGAGC
>DBGBJN010000178.1:0-4490 GCA_048449885.1 Collinsella sp. | reverse complement strand
TCAAAGGCAAAAGCCTCTTTAAGCTGCTCGCGGAAAGCCTTGGGAAGGTTGGTCATATCGTCAAACGAACAAACGTTCTTCTCAAAGACCCATTCGATGAGCTGCTTCGCGCGGAAGGCGGGCTGGCCAAGCTCGGCCACGAGCTCGCGAATATCGTTTTGGCTCAAGTCGCGAATGTCCTGAGATTTAGTCCTGGGATTCATGGAAGCCTTTCGATTTTGGGGAAACGTAGAGGGTATCGCTACAATATGGTATCAGCTGCAGAAATTATAGAGGAGGAGTCTGCCCATGCCGGGTAAAAGCCTAGAGAACATGCACGTAGCGGTCTTGGCGGGCGGTCATTCCGCTGAGCGCGAGATCTCGCTCAATTCGGGAAAGAACGTCGTGGTTGCCTTGAAGGAGGCCGGCTACACTTCGGTGGAGCTGCTCGACACGGCTGCCGATGATTTTATGGTAACCATGGCGACCGGCGGCTTTGACGTGGCGTTTATCGCCATGCACGGTGCCGGCGGCGAGGATGGCGCCGTGCAAGGCGCCATGGAGACCCTGGGTATCCCCTACACGGCTTCGGGTGTGCTTGCCAGCGCCTGCGGTGCCGACAAGGAGGTCTCTAAGCTCCTGTACGCCAAGGCGGGCATTCCCATTGCCCCCGGCCTTGCGCTCGAGGTGGGCGATGAAGTCGATATCGATCATATCGTCGAGGTTTGTGGCGAGCGCTGCTTTGTGAAGCCGGCCGTCAACGGTTCCAGCTATGGCATTTCCCTGGTCCATGAGCCCTCCGAGCTGCCCGCGGCAATCGCCAAGGCGTTTGAGTACGGCGACAAAGTGCTGGTCGAGAAGTGCGTCGAGGGTACCGAGATCACCGTCGGCGTATACGGCGAAGATGACGTGCGCGCTCTGCCGATTGTCGAGATTCGTAAGCCCGAGGACTGCGAGTTCTACGATCTGGACGTGAAGTATGTCGACCCTACGGACATCCATCGCATTCCGGCGCAGATTTCACCCGAGAATTACGCTCGTGCCCAGGAGCTTGCCTGTGCTGCTCACAAGGCTCTCGGTTGCCTGGGTATCTCGCGCAGCGACTTTATCGTGAGTGAGGACGGCCCCGTTATCCTCGAGACCAATACCATTCCCGGCATGACCGATACGTCGCTGTATCCGGACGAGATCCGCCACACCGACGACATGACGTTCCCGCAGGTCTGTGACAGCCTGATCCGTATGGGCCTTCGTCGAGCGGGCATTGCATGCTAATCGAGGACGCGGTTTCGTCAGGAACGCCGCAGTTTGTCATCGACTCCTATGCCACGCTTGCCGAACGCGCCAAAACGCAGTCCTTCGGCCTTATCGAGGAAGATGTGATTGTCCTCGATACCGAGACCACAGGTCTTTCGGTGCAGGACAATGAGCTGATCGAGATCTCGGCGGCCCGTCTTTCGGGCCGCGAGGTCATCGACCGCTTCGATACCTTCGTGCATCCCAAGCAGCTGATTCCCGCCGAGATCACCGAGCTCACGAGCATTACAAATGCCGATGTGGCAGATGCCCCGTCGGCCGTTGAGGCCGTCGCCGCCCTCGCCGATTTTGTCGGTGGTTGCCCGGTGATCGCACATAACGCCACGTTCGACCGCTCGTTTATCGAGTCGGTCAAAGGCGGCGTCAACGTGAGCGATATTTGGATCGATTCGCTGGCGCTGTCGCGCATCGCGCTTCCGCGCCTGGCCTCGCACAAGCTGTCTTTTATGGCCGATCTGTTTGGCTGTGACTCGGTATCACACCGTGCCAATGCCGACGTCGACGCCCTGTGTGGCGTATGGCGCGTGTTGCTCGTGGCGCTCACCGACTTGCCCCAGGGCCTCATGGCGCGCCTAGCCGACATGCATCCGGACGTGCCTTGGTCCTATCGTCCTATCTTCTCGTTCTTGGCAGGGCAGAACCCTGGTTCTATCTTCTCTCTCAGCGCCGCTCGTGCTGACGTTCTCAAGGCCGATCGCGCCGACGATCGGGTGGACGCCGACGAACTACCGGTCCTCAAGATGCCGAGTCGTGAGGAGATTGAGGCAGACTATGCGCCGGGTGGCCTGGTCAATCGCATGTATCCCACTTACGAGCCGCGTGATGAGCAGATCGCGATGGCGCTCGAGGTCCGCGATGCGCTGGTCACGGGCACTCATCGTGTAATTGAGGCGGGCACAGGCGTCGGCAAATCGATGGCCTATCTGGTGCCTTTTGCCGAGGCAGCACGCCGTAACAACATCACGGTTGGTATTGCGACCAAATCGAACAATCTTGCCGACCAGCTCATGTACCATGAGCTGCCAAAACTTGCCGAGCAACTGGACGGTGGTCTGTCATTTTGCGCTCTCAAGGGGTATGACCACTATCCGTGCCTGCGCAAGCTTGAGCGCATGAGCCGCGGCCAGGTCGAGATTACCACCAAGCGCGATCCGGCGGACACGCTCACGGCGGTCGCGGTCATTATGGCGTACGTCTGCCAATCAGCCGATGGCGACCTCGACTCGCTCGGCATTCGGTGGCGCAGCGTCAACCGCCCCGACTTTACAACGGCCTCGCGCGAGTGTGCTCGTCGCCTCTGCCCGTTTTTCCCTGATAAATGTTTGGTCCACGGCGCTCGCCGTCGTGCGGCGCATGCCGATGTGGTGGTCACCAACCATTCCCTGCTGTTCCGCAATGTTGCGGCCGAGGGCAGGATTTTGCCTCCGATTCGTCATTGGGTAATCGACGAGGCTCATTCTATCGAGCGCGAGGCGCGCCGTCAGTGGGCGCGCGTGGTGTCGGCGGACGAATCACGCGTTCTGTTTGAGCGCCTGGGTGGCTCGAGCACCGGTGCGCTAAGCCAGGTTTCCCGTGATTTGGCAACCTCCGAGGGCTCTACGCTCTATCTGGGCCTTACTGCCAAGGCGACGTCGACGGTTGCGCGCGCGAGCATGGCAATCGCCGACGTGTTCGATGGCGTTCGCGAGCTCGGCCGCCGTGCCCGTGGGGGTTATGACAATGCCAATCTATGGATTGGCCCCGAACTGCGCGAATCTGACGACTGGCATGATTTCTTACCGTCGGCCTACGCTGCCATCGACGCGTTGGAACAGGCTGACAAGAGCGTCGACGCGCTGGTGCAAGCCGTCGCCGCCGACAAGCCCGAGGTTGTTGTCGACCTGGGCGATATCTCGCGCCGCCTGCACGAGCTGGCCGAGAACCTCAAACTCATCATCGACGGCACCGATGAACACTACGTGTATTCGCTGCAGGTCAATCGCAGGTTGCGTGCCGTCGGAGAGTCAATGACCGCAGAGCGCATCGACATTGGCGAGGCCTTGGCAACCGAGTGGCTGCCCGAGGTTCACACGGCTATCTTTGCCTCGGCGACCATGACGGTGTCCAAAAGCTTTGAACACTTTAACCACGCGGTCGGCCTCGATCGCATCGGTGCTTCAACATCCTCATCGTTGCACTTGGACTCGAGCTACGACTTCGATTCGAACATGGCTGTAGTCGTTGCGGGCGATATACCCGATCCGCGCGATCGTGAAAGCTATCTTACGGCGCTCGAGCGCGTGCTGGTCGACGCCCATCTTGCCATGGGCGGATCGGTGCTCACACTGTTCACCAATCGGCGCGACATGGAAGACCTGTACGCCCGCGTTGAGCCCAAGATGGCCCGTGCGGGTCTGGAACTCAACTGCCAGCAGCGCAACTCATCTCCTCGTCGCCTGCGCGACCGGTTTATCAGCGAGCCGACTTCATCGCTTTTTGCGCTTAAGGCCTTCTGGGAGGGATTCGACGCCAGCGGCGAGACACTGCGCTGCGTCATCATTCCCAAGCTGCCGTTCTCGAGCCCCACGGACCCGCTCTCGTGCGAGCGCAACCTGCGTGAAGACCGCGCTTGGGCGCGCTATTCGCTGCCCGAGGCGGTGCTCGAGGTCAAGCAGGCGGCCGGCCGCCTTATCCGCTCGTCGACCGATTGCGGCGTGCTGATTCTGGCCGACCCGCGCCTGGTGACGAAGGGCTACGGAAAGAAGTTCTTAACGTCGCTGCCCACGAGCTCCTACCAGCGCATCGAATCGGCGCAGATTGGGCACTATCTGCAACTGTGGCGTGCACGCCACGAGCGGCGGCGCTAAAGCGGACAGACGAGGGTTTTTGCCATATCGCACAGACGCTTTGACAGGGCGGGGTCATCCAAGATGCGGATGGCTCCGCCCGCTGCGATTACCTGGCTCAGTAGCCAACGCTCGGAGCCGTAATGCACGGTTACCATTGCCATGTCTGCCCCGCTGCGCTCGATTAGGGTGATGCCGGCCCAGTCCAGATGCTCCGCCATATCGAATGGCATCAAGAGCTTTGCACTACGCTGCGTCCGGGCAAGGGAATCGTGGAGGGATGCGACGTCCGGTGCGTGAGGCACGACGGAGTCTTCCGTCAAGGCGAGTCCCTCGATTTTATCCATGCGATAGGTGCGCTGCTCATCG
>DBGBJN010000177.1:0-3824 GCA_048449885.1 Collinsella sp. | reverse complement strand
CGGAAAAGAGCCTGTGGGCGTCCAGAGTGCGACCTCGAGTGCCTTGGTGCGGCGCGATGCGCGAATGCCCACGCGTTCGAGCCCCAAGTCATGGCTGCCGCTTAGATAGTTGAGTGCGCCGACGACCGATTTGAGTGCCTTCGGGAAGCGCTTATCGAACAGCGGACACATATCGACGGTCACGATTTTGCTGGGGTCGACACCGTGCATGCCAAGGCGCACGCGACCGTTGACGACGGTCGGTTCGAGCTCGATTTTATTGCGGTAGCCCCAGTCGTCCTTGGTGTGGCAGATGGGCTGTACCAACTCATCTGCCAGCTCAGGAGCGAACTTGCCGATGCGCTCGAGCGTGGAGCGCAGGTTTTGCTCCTTGGCGGCGAGCTGTGCCGTGCGTGAGAGATTGCCCCACGAGCAGCCGCCGCAGATGCCCACGAAGGGGCAGGGAGGCTGAATGCGATTGGGGCTTGGCTCCAGAATCTCGGTGGTGCGGGCGCGCATGAATGACTTGCCGTCCTGTACGACCTCGGCCTCGACGGTGTCGCCTGCCACGGCACCCTGCACAAAGACGGCCTTGCCGTTGTCGGCGTGCGCCAGCCCGTCGGCGCCGTAGGTCATCGATTCTATAGTGAGCTTCATATTCCTGCCTGTCATTCGCGTTGTTGTTCGCACCATGGTAGCAGGGAAAAGCGCCCCGCATCCGAGGCTTTCCTCAAATGCGGGGCGCTTCTACAAACTGCTTCTACAAACGACTATTTCGTCTTGCCGGTAATGAGCGTCTTAAGACCCAGGCCGATCAGACCCAGGCCCATGCGCACGCGGCCGGGGCGATGGCGCTCGATGGCCTTGGTCTTGCCAGCGGGCTTATCGCGACGGGCGCTCGTCTCGGGTGCGGGCTTGGTGACCTGCGGATCGGGCTGAGGTGCAGGTGCAGGCTCGGGCTCAATGACGGTCGCCTGGACCTCTTGGACCTTGGGTGCTACTGGCTGCGGCTCGGCCTCGGAGGCAGGTTCCGCCTCAATGACGGGCTCGGGCGCGGCCCCGGCGTTGCGATAGGCGCGCTCCAGCAGGGCTTCCTGTGAGTTGAAGGGTTTCTCACCCTCTGCACGCTCCACGGGGACCCAGGTGCCGTCGCTCGTGAGGCTGCGGGCCTTCACGTTGTCGCGCAGCTGCATGCCCATGTACTCGTGCACCAGGGCGCGGCAGGTGGGGTCGAGCACGGGGAAGGCAATCTCCACGCGGTGCTCGGTGTTGCGCGTCATCATGTCTGCCGAGCTCAGGTAAATCATGTCCGAGTCCACGCCGAAAGCATAGACGCGCGCGTGCTCCAAAAAGCGTCCGACGATGGAGCGGACATGCACGTTCTCGGTCTTGCCCGGAACACCGGGCTTGAGGCACGAGATGCCTCGGATGATCATGTCTACGCGCACGCCGGCACACGATGCCTCGGCGATCTTGTCGATAACCTCGCGGTCGGTCAGCGAGTTGAGCTTAAAGAACACGCGGGCGGGCTCGCCGGCAAGGGCGCGCTGGATCTCGCGGTCAAGCCCGCGCATGATGAGCGGTTTCAGTCCGACGGGCGCCACACCCAGGAAGCGGTAGTCGCCGCGCAGGTTGCCCAGCGACAGGTTGCGGAAGAACAGGTTGGCGTCCTCGCCGATGCCGGGATGGGCTGTCATGAGCATAAAGTCGCTGTAGAGTTTGGCCGTCTTCTCGTTAAAGTTGCCGGTGCCCAAAAGTGTGAGGCGCGTTAGCGCCATGCCCTCGCGATAGGTGAGCTGGCAGATCTTTGAGTGGCATTTAAAGCCCTCGGAACCATAGATGACGGTGCAGCCGGCCTCTTCCAGGCGCTCGGCCCACTCGATGTTGTTCTGCTCGTCAAAGCGTGCGCGGAGCTCCATGAGCACCGTGACCTCTTTGCCGTTCTCGGCAGCATCGATCAGCGATTCGCATAGGCGGCTCTGCTTGGCCACGCGGTAGAGCGTGATGCGCAACGAGATGCACTCGGGGTCGTAGGCTGCTTCGTGCACCAGGTCCAAGAACGGGTTCATGGCCTCGTAAGGGTAGAAGAGCAGCTTGTCGTGCTGCAGCACCTGCTCGCGGATGGAGCGGGTCATGTCGATGGTGGGATTGGGCTGCGGCTTAAACGGCGTAAAGAGCAGCTCGTTGCGCAGGTGCTCGGGAATCTTGCCCTCAATGCCAAAGACGTAGCCCAGGTTGAGCGGGATATCGCAGGTAAAGACCGAGCGACGCGAAAGCTCGAGCGCCTTGCGGATAGTCTTGAGCGTCGCCTTCTCGAGCGATCCCGAGACCGCGAGCACTACCGGCTGCAGGCGCAGGCGCTTCTTGAGAATGCGCTTCATGTGCTGGCGGTAGTCCTCTTCCTCCTCGACGCCCTCGCCGTCCGGATCGATGTCAGCGTTGCGGGTGACGCGGATCAGCGCACGATCCAGCGGCTTATAGGAGCCAAAGCAGCTGTCCAGGCAGGCGAGGATGACGTCCTCGAGCAAGATGTAGGAGTAGGTGCCGGTGGGCGAGGGGATCTCGACCACGCGGTTCATCGAGGCGGGAATCTCGATAAGGCCCAGCAGGCTCTCCTCGTCGGTGGCACCGTCCAGACCACAGGCCAGATAGAGCGCGCCATTGCGCAGGTTGGGGAAGGGGTGGCGAGGATCGATGACCAGCGGCGAGATGACCGGTGACACGTAGGCCTGGAAGTAGCGGGTTACAAAGGTGCGCTCCTCGGGCGTAAGCGAATCGATGCGGGCGCGGTGAACGCCCAAGGTGTCGAGCTTGCCCTCGATGCTCTTAAAGATGGACTCCCAACGGGTAAGGAGCCCGGGCATTTCGGCCATGACAGCATCGACCTGTTCGGAGGCGGTCATATTGCTCTTGTTGTCGACAGGTTGTTTTTTGAGCTCCGCCAGATCGGACAGGCCGCCCACGCGCACCATAAGGAACTCGTCGAGGTTGGACTCGAAGATCGAGACGAACTTTAGTCGCTCGAATAACGGAACGGTTTCGTCGAAGGCTTCGTCGAGCACGCGGTTGTCAAAGCGTAGCCAGCTGAGCTCTCGGTTTTGCGTGTACGAGAAGTCGCGCGGCGGTTTGCGCAGCTTTGCGGCGGCTTGCTTCTTTTCGATTTTGCTCGGCATATGCATCTGTCCGTTCAGTCCCCACAAGGGACGGTAGCCTAACACTAATCACTATTGTCTCAATTTAGTCGACCGCTGGCACGGACGTATCGCGTGAACGGTATCTTTACCTACTTCTTACGCTGACAAGTCATAGGACTGACGTCCTGCTCGTCTGCAAGCGGTCTATATCCTCACTCAACTGGTACGTAAGTGTGAATAAGAATGATGGATAGCTGAATATCATTGAATGCAGGCGGAAACGTAAACAAACATCATTTATATACATAAAACCGATTTAGCTATGCAATTCTGAATCAAAAGTTTAGAGATGCAATTGCAAATGGTTTTTAGGAAAAAAGAGCGTTTACCTTAGAAAAGTTACTTTAGAACGCCGAAGTACATTATGGGGGAATCTCGTGCGATATACCGTTCATCGCACTTTGTTGACCGTTCGGGGGCGAGGTGGAATTGCGGGTGGAATTTGGATATAACTAGAGCTGTCAGCAAGCAGCGTCCGCTATGGAAGGGCGCTGAGAGATTCGGCCGAAAGGCCCGAAAGAAAGGTAGGAGGCCATGACGAAAGGTCTGCACGTGCCTTCCGAGATCGGCAAGCTCAGGAAGGTCTGCCTGCACCGTCCCGGCGACGAGCTCCTCAACCTGCCGCCCGACGAGCTCGAGCGACTCCTGTTC
>DBGBJN010000176.1:0-2119 GCA_048449885.1 Collinsella sp. | reverse complement strand
CTGCTGCTGGTGTCGAGCGACCCGGTGAGTGCGCCCGCGCTGGCCGGCGCACTGGATATCGCCCCCGGCGAGTGCGCGTCGCTGCTCGCCGAGCTCAAGGTTGAGTACGAGGAGGCCAACCGCGGCTTTCAGCTGCGCGAGGTCGCCGGCGGCTGGCGCCTGTTCACGCACCCCGCTTACCACGACGTGGTCGAGGCCTATGTGTTGAGCTGGGACACGCAAAAGCTGTCGCAGGCGGCGCTCGAAACCCTGGCCGTGATCGCCTACCACCAGCCCGTGACGCGCGAGGTGGTCAAGGGCATCCGCGGCGTCAACTCCGACGGCGTCATCGCGTCGCTCGTTGACAAGGGTCTGGTGCGCGAGCTCGGCCGTGACCCCCAGCGCGGTCAGGCCATCAACTACGGCACGACCAACGCCTTCTTGGAAAAGTTCGGCCTGCGCTCCACCCGCGACCTGCCCGATCTGGAGCAGTTTGCCCCCGACGAGCAGTCGCGCCAGTTTATCCGCGAGCGTCTAAGCGGCCGCAGCATTCAGTCCACGCTCGAGGAGCAGGCCGAAGACCTGGACGAAGAGCGCGAACTGCTCGATACCGATGTTGCGGCAGTCGAGGACGAGGATACGCTGGACATCGACGAGACCTCGGAGGATTTGCATGACGAGGACTAACGAAGTAGGGGAGACGTGCACCGTGGGCAACGCGGCACCCGCAACCGACGCCCAGCCCGTCTATCCGCACACCATGCGCCTGCAGCGCTTTTTGGCACGTGCGGGCGTGGCGAGCCGCCGCGGCTCGGAGGACCTGATGACCGCCGGCCGCGTGACCGTCAACGGCCAGGTCGCGACCGAGCTGGGCACCAAGGTCGACGTCGACCGCGACCACATCGAGGTCGACGGCATGCCCGTCAAGCTCAACCAGGGCGCCGTATACCTGATGCTCTACAAGCCGACCGGCTACCTCACCACCATGAGCGATCCGCAGGAGCGCCCTTGTGTGGCCGATCTGGTCCCCCGCGACCGCTTTCCGGGACTGTTCCCGGTGGGCCGCCTGGACCGTGACACCACGGGCCTTTTGCTCTTTACCACCGACGGCGACCTGTCACAGGACCTGCTGCACCCCAGCAAGCATGTCTATAAGACCTACCAGGCACTCGTGGACGGCAGTCTGTCCGACCGCGATCTAGAACCGCTCCGCCGTGGCATCGAGCTCGATGACGGCCTGTGCCAGCCGGCAATCTGCCGCGTCATCACCGCACGCGAGGCCGAGGCCGTAGCTCCCCAGGGCGTCAAGCCTGGTACCACCGCCGTGGAGGTCATCATCCGCGAGGGTCGCAAGAATCAAGTTAAGCGCATGTTGAGCAAGATTCACCATCCGGTAATCCGTCTGCATCGCTGCAACTTTGCCGGCCTGGAGCTCAAGGACGTGGCCAAGGGCTCGTGGCGCGAGCTCACCGAGCGCGAGGTACAGATCCTCAAAAGCGGCGGCATCCCGCCCAAGCAGGCGAGCGCCAAGTGCAACGGCGGCAAGCCCCAAGACACGCCTTCCAGCCGCACGCGTCACCACGGCAGCCACGGCTCCGCACCCAAGCGCAACACCTACCGCGAGCGCTACACGGGCTAGGCAACCCGCCGCGCCCTAACGCCCGCGAACCATACCAGCACGTCAATCATCGAAAGGAAGCATTGCATGATCGTCGCCATCGACGGCCCCGCCGGTTCCGGCAAGTCCACCATCGCCAAGGAGATCGCCCGCCAGCTGGGCTTTAACAAGCTCGACACGGGCGCTATGTATCGCGCCGTCACCTTCGCCGCGCTCGACCGCGGCATCGATCTGGATAACGAGGCGGCCATCGACGCTCTCGCCGAGCAGATTGAGATCCGCTTTACCAACGGCACCGGCGAGGACACGCGCCTGACCATCGACGGCCAGGACGCTTCGGCCGCCATCCGCACCCCGCAGGTCGACGCCAACGTGTCCAAGGTCTCGGCCTATCCGGGCGTGCGCGCCGCCATGCTCATCCACCAGCGCCGCGCCGCCGAGGACCGCGATATCGTGGCCGAGGGTCGCGACATCGGCACCGTCGTGTTCCCTAACGCGCAAGTCAAGGTCTTCCTGACCGCC
>DBGBJN010000175.1:0-6253 GCA_048449885.1 Collinsella sp. | reverse complement strand
GATGCTCGACATGAGCGCCGAGGACTTCCGCCGCGTCGTCGATATTGACCTCAACGCACCGTTTATCGTGTCCAAGGCCTGCCTGCCCGGCATGATCGCCAAGGGCCACGGCAAGATCATCAACATCTGCTCGATGATGAGCGAGCTGGGCCGCGAGACCATCGCCGGCTATGCCGCGGCCAAGGGCGGACTCAAGATGCTCACCAAGAACATCTGCTCCGAGTTTGGCGAGGCCAATATCCAGTGCAACGGCATTGGGCCCGGCTACATCGCCACGCCGCAAACCGCGCCGCTGCGCGAGACGCAGCCCGACGGCAGCCGCCACCCGTTTGACCAGTTCATCATTGCCAAGACGCCGGCCGCCCGTTGGGGCACGCCCGAGGACCTGAAGGGCCCCGCCGTGTTCCTGGCTTCCGACGCGTCGAACTTCGTCAACGGCCACATCCTCTACGTCGACGGCGGCATCCTCGCATACATTGGAAAGCAGCCGCAGTAAGACGTCTGGGCGAGGCGGTGGACGATAAGGTCTGCTGCTCGAACAGTCCTGACTCGCACGAAGAGCACATTAAGTGCTCTTCGGCTCGTGCGGAACTCGCGACAGACCTTATCGTCCACCGCCCGCAGAGCGGCTTCTCTGTTGGAGATGCCATGCAACATAACGAACCATTAATTTAGAAAATAGTGGAAGGTTACCTATCATGAAAATCGCTCTGATCAATGAGAACTCTCAGAACTCCAAGAACCCTATGATTGAGGCTGCCCTTAAGAAGGTTGTCGAGCCCATGGGCCACACCGTCTTTAACTATGGCATGTATGCCGACGCCGATTCCAAGCCCCTCACCTACGTGCAGAACGGCATCCTTGCCGCCGTGCTGCTGAACTCCGGCGCTGCCGACTACGTCGTGACCGGCTGTGGCACCGGCGAGGGCGCCATGCTCGCCTGCAACTCCTTCCCCGGCGTGCTGTGCGGCCATGTTGCCGACCCGCTCGACGCCTACACCTTTGCCCAGGTCAACGATGGCAACGCCGTCGCCATGCCCTTCGCCCTCAAGAACGGCTGGGGCCAGGAGCTCAACCTTGAGTACACCTTCGAGAAGCTCTTTGGCTTTGGTTCGGGAAACGGCTACCCCGCCGAGCGCGTTGAGCCCGAGCAGCGCAACAAGAAGATCCTCGACGGCGTCCGCGCTGTGACTATGCGTCCGCTCGTCGACGTTCTGGGCGAGATCGATCAGGACCTGGTGAAGGGCGCACTTGCCGGCGAGCACTTCCAGGAGTACTTCTTTGCCAACGCCACCGACGAGGCCATCATCGCCAAGGTCGAGGAGCTCCTGGGGCTCTAATCGCACGACCTATTGCAACTAACGCAAGCGACGGCCGTCCCACGTACGGGACGGCCGTCGCTTTTTGCTATTTACCGACTGACGCCGCGGTGACAGGTCCCCCATGCATCAAGGAGTTGACTAGAGCTCGCAGGCAACCTTGTAGCCATCGCCGATAGCGTCGCGGATGTTGCCGCACTTGTTGGCATCGCCCAGCACGTGGGTGGCAACACCGGCCGCAGCCAGGTCGTCGGCCAGCTTGGTATTGGGACGATAGCCCATGGCAAGCACCAGCGTATCGGCATCGGCGATGATGTGGACCTCGCCGTCCTTCTCATAGCTGATGGCATCCTCGGTAATCTCGGTCACCTTGGCCTCGGTCAGCACGTGAACGCCCTTGGAGAGCATGCGCGTGATGAGCACCGCGCGACCGGCGCCGCCCTCGTTGGCGGCGAGCGTCTTGGTCATCTCGATGACGGTGACGTCGCGATTGGCCGGCGACAGATCGTTGACCAACGGGGCCAGGTAGTCGGCCGTCTCGCAACCGACGGTGCCGCCGCCCACGATGACAATCTTCTTGCCCGGGAAAGCCTTGCCGCCCAACAGGTCGTCAGCCGTCATGACCTGCTTAAATCCCTGCATGAAGGCCGGGGCGATGGGCTCGGCGCCATAGGCCAGGACGACCTCGTAGCCGGCGTAGTCACGCTGAATGTCCTCGGCAGTAAGCTCGGTGCCAAATACGCACTTCACGCCGACCTCGGCCAGGCGACGGTACTGATACTTGATCACGCGGGTGAGTTCCTGCTTTGCCGGCGGAACGGCCGCGATGCGCATCTCGCCACCCGGCTCGTCCTGCTTATCCACGAGCACTACGTTGTGGCCACGCTTGGCAGCAATGTAGGCTTCCTCCATGCCCGCAGGACCAGCGCCCACAACCAGCACGTTCTTAGCCTCGGCGGCAGGCTCGTAGCCGGCCTCGTCGCGCTCAACATCGGGATTGACGGTGCAGGAGATGCGCTTGCCAAACATAATGCCGTTCAGGCAGCGCAGGCAGCCGATGCAGGGGCGGATGTCGTCGGCGTTGCCGGCAGCGGCCTTATTGCAGAACTCGGCATCGCACAGATTGGCGCGGCCCATCATGCAGATGTCGGCAGCGCCGTCCTCGATCAGCTCCTCGGCGATCCAGGCCTCGTTGATACGTCCGACGGTGGCGACGGGAATGTTGACGTGCTTCTTGATCTCGCGCGAACAGGCGGCGTGCGAGGCCTGCTGTGTACCGGCGGCAGGAATCGCGGAACCGCGCTTGATGGTGGTGCCGCCCGACACATGAATCATGTCGACGCCGGCCTTCTCCAGGCGACGTGAGACGTAAATCATGTCGTTGAGGGTCAGGCCGCCATCGGTGTACTCGTCGCCCGAGATGCGGACGTCGATGATAAAGTCCTTGCCGCAGCGCTCGCGAATCTCGGCGATGACTTCGAGCAGGAAACGCATGCGGGCGTCGAGCGAGCCGCCGTACTCATCGGTACGCTTGTTATAGAGCGGGGTCAAGAAACCGCCGAGCATGCCGTGGGCGTGCGCCGCATGGACCTCGACGCCATCGACACCGGCCTTCTGCATACGCACGGCAGCGTCGCCAAACTGATGCGTGAGCTCGTGAATCTCGTCGACCGTGATAGGACGCGGTGCCTCACGGGCATAGGACGGTCCCACGAAGGACGGAGCGATCAGGCGCGGCGTGCCCGGAATGTTAAAGGCCATGTAGGCGGGGTGAAAGAGCTGCGGCATGATCTTGCAGCCATACTCGTGGACGGCCGCGGCGAGCTTTTCCCAGCCAGGGATAAACGTGTCGTCGTAGCAGCACATGTCACCCGGCAGATAGGTATAGGTAGGCTCGACCGTCACGACCTCGGTGATGATCAGGCCCACGCCGCCCTTGGCACGGGCACGGTAATGATCGACCAGATCGTCGGTCACATAGCCATGATCGGCCAGGTTCGTGGACACCGGCGGCATAAAGACGCGGTTCTTGACCTCGGTCGTACCGACCTTGATCGGGCTAAAGAGCATCGGATAGGCGGATGACTCCATACAGGCTTCCTTTCGTTTGAGCCGCTCGGCGGCAGTTGCTAACGTACCTATCGTATCAGCAACCGCCGCGTCCGTACCCGCTCGCACTCCCCCGCCTTTAATCCGATCCCCACAAAAGTTGAGGTGGAATACGGAGTAGATAAGGCCTTTGATAGCCAAAACAGTCCGTATTTCACCGCAACTAATGGATGGGATATGTTAGAGACCCAAATAGGCAGTCATGCCTTCGACGGCGAGCTTGGCGCCTGCCACGGCATGAACCACGGTGAGCGGGCCGTTAACCACGTCGCCGGCGGCAAAGACGCCAGGCACGGTGGTCATACCGCATTCATCGACCGAAAGAAGGCCGCGATGGTCGGTCTCCAGACCGCCCGTCGTAAGCACAAGCTTGTCCTTGGGCACCTGCGAAGCCGCAATCACAACTGTGTCGGCAGACGCATGGTCGAGCTCTTCCTCGTAGCCCACCACATTGTTGTCCTCGTCAAAGATAGCCGTCTCGAACACCGGACCGTTATCATCGATGGCGCAGATCGCCTTGCCGCGCACAATCTCGGCACCGTCAAGCTCGGTCAGCTCGACCTCGTCGTCGATGGCCGAGATATGGCGCGAGCGTGCATACACAGTGACCTTACGAGCACCCGAACGCAGCGCCGTGCGGGCAACATCCATGGCCACATTGCCGGCGCCGATAACCGCCACGTTCTGCCCGATTGCCACGCTCGTGGGATCGACCAGATAATCGATACCAAACAGCACGTTGCCGCGCGACTCGCCGGGAATACCCAGCTTTCGAGCTCGCCAGGTACCAGTACCGACAAAGACCGCATCGTAGCCGTCGCGCAGCAGGTCGTCGATATGCAGCGCGCCACCGATGGTGGTCGAGGGGCGCACGCGCACGCCAAGCGAGCACATCACGTGGCGATACTTTTGCACGAGCGCACGGGGCAGGCGGAACTCGGGGATACCGTACTCCAGCACACCGCCGATCTCGGGCCGCTGCTCAAATACCGTGACGGCACAGCCCAGCTGGGCCATCTTAATGGCCACGGTAATACCAGCGGGACCGGAACCGACCACAGCAATCTGTTTACCGCACGACGGTGCGGGCTTCCACTCCTTACGATCCAAATATGCCGTGGAGATATAGTTCTCGATGCTCGAGAAATGCACCGGCGCGCCCTTGCGGCCCTGGATGCACGCGCCCTCGCACTGGCCCGAATGGTTGCAAACCATGGAGCAGACCGCGCTCATGGGATTGTTCTGGAACAGTAGCTCGCCCGCCTCTTCTAGACGACGCTGTTTGAACAGGTCAATGACCTGTGGAATAGGCGTCTGAACCGGGCAGCCCTTAATCTGGCAGAACGCCCTTTTACAACCCAGGCAACGATTCGCCTCTTCGACAATGTGGATAGCCACGCAACTCCCCTTTTTAATGCAATCCAATGGGGCGACGATAAAGACCCTTCACCGCCGCCCCCATACAGGTAATCTCAATCTGCCGACACGGCAAAAGCCAATGCTATAACTCGCGATGCGAAGCCCCGCAGCGAGCGGACATGTGCTCGAGTGTCGCCAGGCAGTCAGCCGCCGTCGCCGGCACGCTGTTCTCGACCACGCAGGGAATCCCAGGGCAGGCGGCAGCCGCCCAGGCCACCACGGGCTCAAAGTCATATCGTCCCGTCTCGCCCACGCCATGACACACCAGGCGCGAACCCGTACCGTCGCACCAACCGGCTTCGTCCTCGTTATCAACGACCTCAAAATCCTTGGCGTGCAGCGCGCGGATCTTACTGCCGCATAAGTAGAGCATGCGCGCGGTGATTTCCTGCGCTTCGTCAACAACACTGGGGTGCAGCAGTGATACCGGGTCATAGATCACGCCGAGCGACGGACTCGAGACGCGCTCTAGCACCTCACGGCAGCGATCCGGCGTGTTGACCGTTTCGTTCCAACCAGGCTCGATCAAAATTTGCCCACCCACGGCCTCGGCCCGATCGCAGACGTGTGCAAGCCCGTCTGCAAACGCATCGAGTGCCTCATCGGTCATGCGGTCGTCAGCAACGCGGTTCTGTGCATTGGGGCGACCGGTCTCGGTGCCAACCGGGCATCCGCCGAGCATCTGGGCAAAGTTCAAGCATGCCTCGTACTCGGCAAAGTTATCCATGAGCTGTTGGCGATCGGGCGTCGCCAGATTCTTATAACAGCCGAGCACGGTGACCGAAACGCCCGCCTCGTCGAGCACCGCACGCAAATGGTCGGCAAGCTCGTGGGTCAGGCCGCCTCGATCGATCCCCATCGATGCGTAGAGCACCTTGCTCGGCAGTTGAATGCACGAAAAGCCCAGCTCTCCCGCCATGCGAATGCGTTCCTCGACGGTCCCCTGCGGAAGGTCGTGCAAACGTACGCCCGGAGTAATAGCCCCCACGTTATTCACATCCCTTATGAGCGTTGATGCCCGGGGTGTATCCGCCAAACGGGTCCTCGATGGAGCACACGCCCGAGGGGGCGAGCGGATCGCGCTTACCGGCCAGCTTGTCGTGATGCATGGTCTCGATATAGGCAAGCACCAGCGGCGCCACACCCTTTGCATCATTTTTGACCACGGGCTCGCTCATGTAGTAATCAAACGTGCCCTCGCGGTGCGCGGTGTTTCCCAAGCCCGCAACCAGGCAGATGTTGTCGAGCGCCAGCTGCCCGTCATACTCGGACAGGCAGGTCTCGCAGATGCCGTCGAAGGCGCGACGGCCGTACTGGTAGTAACGCTCGCCCAGCACGCCCAGACGCACGCCCTTCATGATGGCGTTGGCAAAGATGGCGCTGCCCGACTCCTCCAGGTAGTTGGG
>DBGBJN010000174.1:0-15925 GCA_048449885.1 Collinsella sp. | reverse complement strand
TGAGCAGGCACGCGTAGGTCTCGTCGCCCTCGAGCAGCGCCGCCGTCTCGGCCTCGAGGGCCCCGGCCTCGTCGAGGGCCTCCGATATCCGGGCGGCCAGGAACCTGACCTGCCTGTTCTCGGCCTCGATGAGCGCCGGCGGGGGCGCAGTCGAGGCGGCCGCGGCCTCCCCGGCGGCCTCGGCCTGCGGCCCCTCGGCCCCCGAGCGGGCGATCCCCTGGATTGGCAACACCTATTTGGACGATTCCGGGAGGGACAGCCCCGCCTCCCTGAACTCGACCGGAGACATGTAGCCCAGCGTCGAGTGGATCCTGAAGTTGTTGTACCAGTGCACGTAGTCCGAGAGCTTGGCCCGGAGCTCGCGCGTCGTGCCGAACGTCTCGCGGTGGACGAGCTCGGCCTTCAGTATCCTGTTGGTCGACTCGTCGACGGCGTTGTCGTAGGGGCAGCCCTTGGCCGACAGCGACCTCTCAATGCCGAAGGCCTCGAGCATCAGGTCGATCTCGGCGTTGTCGAACTCGCTGCCGCGGTCCGTGTGGAAGACCTCGATGTCCGAGATGGGGAAGGAGAGCGTCGCGAACGCCGACTTGACCAGCCGGGCGTCCTTCCTGGGCCCGGCGGAGTGGCCGACGATCTCCCTGTTGTAGAGGTCGACGAGCAGGCAGACGTAGTTCCACGAGGCCCCGACGCGCACGTAGGTCAGGTCGCTGCATATATGGGTGCGCGGCGCCCTGCCGCCGAAGCCGCGCGCGACGACGTTGGGCACGTCGGCCTCGTTGACCGCCCCGGGGTGCACCTTGAACCTCTTCCTGCCGTATGCGCTGACCAGGCCGTTCTCCCTCATGATGCGGCAGACCCGGCGCCGGCTGACGGTGACGCCCGACCTCTCGAGCGACGCCTTTATCTTGCGCGAGCCGTACCGGCCCTTGCTGGCGGCGTGGGCCGCGACCACGGCCGGCGCGGCGGGGTCCGGCGCGGCGGGCCGGTCGGCCCGCGAGCGCATGGAGTAGTACGTCGACCTCGCGACGCCGAGGAGCCTGCACTGCGCTGATATGGGGTAGCGGCCCTCGTTGGCCGCTATGGCCCTCACTTTCGAGCGTATATCAGCGCCGCTTGTTTTAAGACGTCGACCTCCATCCGGAGCCTGCGGTTCTCGCGCTCGAGCTCCAGGATCCGGTTCTGCTCGGGCGTGCGGTTGTCCGCGGCGCGCGGCGAGCCGGTCGCGTTTATCGACTTGATCCACCTCTCCACGGTGCTCTTGCCGAGGTCGTACTCGTCCATGATCTCGCGCTTGGGCTTGCCGGCGTTGTAGAGGTCGACTATCTGCCTCTTGAACTCGTCGGTGAAATGCCTCGGGTGCCTGGGGTCCCTCATATACGGCCCTCCCGTCTCCTGCGCCCCTCCCGGAACTGTCCACATCAGTGTAGCCAATCCAGGGCGATATACGCCGTGATGCGCGACCGGGTGCCCTACCGGGAGTAGCCCCGACGGTTGACAAAACTATAGGAACACCCAACTGCCGGGCTTGGGATACCATGGTGGCAGCCTAGCGAAAGGATGTTTCATGGCACATGTCGATGACCAGCGTGTGGCGCGCGTGCTCGATGCGCTCGAGGCTCAACACCCCGGCGCACAGCTGCTCGTAAACGACCCGTGGTCGATTTACTATCTGACCGGTTTTTATGCCGATATGTTCGAGCGTTTTTGTGGCGTGCTGCTCGCACGCGATTGCGAGCCTGTGATCTTGGTCAACGCGCTACATCAGCTGCCCGAGTACGACAATGCCCGCGTCGCCTACCACACCGATACCGACGTCGTGGCCGACGCCATCGCGAGTGAGATCGATCCGACCAAGCCGCTCGGCATCGATACCGTCATGCGCTCCGGCTTTTTGATGCCGCTCATGGAGCGCCACGCCGCCAGCGAGTTTTTCCTGGGCGACTTTGCCGTCACCGCCGCACGCACCCACAAGGACGAAGCCGAGCAGGAGCTGATGCGCGCGTCCTCGGCCGCTAACGACGACGTGATGGCCGACGCCATCAAACTCGTTCACGAGGGCGTGACGGAGCGCGAAATTGCCGACCAGATGCTCGGTCTGTATCGCAAGCACGGCTGCGAGGGCTTTAGCTTCCCGCCCATCGTGAGCTTTGGCGCCAACGCCGGCGACCCGCACCACGAGCCCGACGATACGGTACTCAAGCGCGGCGACGTGGTGCTGTTCGACATTGGCGGACGCCATCGCAACTACTGCTCGGACATGACGCGCACGTTCTTTTGGGGCGAGCCGGACGAGGAGACGGCACACATCTACGACATCGTGCGACGTGCCAACGAGGCCGCCGAGGCGCTTATCGCACCTGGCGTGCGCATGTGCGACCTGGACCGTGCCGCGCGCGACGTGATTGAGGACGCGGGCTATGGGCAGTACTTTACGCATCGCCTAGGCCACTCGATTGGCCTGCAGGACCACGAGCCGGGCGACGTCTCGCTCGTCAACGAGCAGGTCGTAGAGCCGGGCATGACATTCTCCATCGAACCGGGCATCTACCTCCCCGGCCGCACCGGCGTCCGCATCGAGGACTTGGCCCTAGTTACCGAGTCCGGCGTCGAGATTCTCAACGCCTACCCCCACGACCCAGTCCGCCTAGACTAGGCAATGTGGCAAAGGGGCAGCCCTTTGCCACATCCTGCCAATGCTTCGCCACAAAAACGGCCTATCTACTACGTTTAACCCGCACGGGTCGACCATAACCGGCTTTTCGCAATATCCGCAAGCCGTCTACCTGCGGTTTTAATTTCGCGATTCTCGGCATGGTCGAGGGTAACCGGTCAAACGTAGTAGATAGGCCTATTTCGTGGCGAGCGAGTCAACTCGAGGCACAGGGCAGCTAAAAAAGCCCCGTCCCAAATTGACTGCTTTTGAGTTGCGGTGATATACGGACTGTTTGAGGCTTCTGGCTTGTAAAACAGTCCGCATTTCACCGCAACTGATGAGGGGACGGGATTAGCGCAGCAGGCCGGCTACTTCGCCGGCTAAGGTGATAGTGCCGGCTGCTACGAAGGACTCGCCCGCGGCATCGAAGGCAGCGAGGGCCTCGGACACACTCGGATATACGCCCGTGAGCTTATCGGCATCAACGAGGACGGCGAGCTCCTCTGCCGGCAGGGCGCGGTCGGAATCGGTCTGGGTCACGACGACGCGGGGGAACGCCGGAACCAAAACGTCGACGATGCCCGCCACGTCCTTATCGGCCAGCGCGGCACACAGCAGCGTGGGGCGACTCTCCACGCACGGATCGATCTCGTCCAGCGCGTTTACAAAGTTCTCGCAGCTCTGGGGGTTATGACAGGCGTCAATCAGCTTGAGCGGATCGGTCCCCAGCACGTCAAAACGACCAGGTGTGGGGCAGCCCATAAGCGAAGCATCCAGTGCCTCGTGGTCGAGCTCGCGGCCCAGATACCCCTCGCAAAGCATAATCGCGCACGCGGCATTCTGCGGCTGATAGGCCGGCTTGACCATGCTCGACGTATAGATCGCACGTGGCGTGGTGCAGCTCAACTCAACCGTATCGCCCACATGCGCCGGCACCTTAGTCGTAGCGTGACTTACCACGAGCGGCACGATGCCGCACTCGCGGCAGCGGGCATCCATCACGCGCTGAACGCTCGCCTCATGCGTGCCCTCGCCCAAAACAACCAGACGCCCAGGCTTAATAACCGCAGCCTTCTCCCCCGCAATGGCCTCGAGCGTATCGCCCAAAATACGAGTGTGATCGAGCCCAATGCCCGTAATGGCAACGGCGACGGGATCGGTCGCGCTTGTGGCATCCCAACGCCCGCCCATGCCAACCTCGAGCACGGCAACATCCACCGCGGCCTCGGCAAACACTACAAGTGCGGCAGCCGTCAGCAGGTCAAACGGCGTGATGGTATAGGCGCGCTCCCCCGCCGCCACACGGCGCGCATTCACGCGATGTCCCGCCTCAACAGCGGCAGAAACACCACGGGCAAACGCCTCGTCGCTCACAACGCGCCCGTCAACCTCCATGCGCTCGGGATAGCGCACAAGCTGCGGCGACGTATACAGCGCAGTCTTGAGTCCCTCGCCGCGAAGAATGGCAGCCGAAAAACGCGTGGTCGAAGTCTTGCCGTTGGTACCGGCAACCTGAATGCAATCGAAATACTCATCCGGACGTCCCAACTCATCGAGCATATCGACAACCGTCTCAAGCAGAGGACCAGCATCCCCAGAAATCCGCCCCGTATCAGCAGCCAGCCCAACAGCCTCATCAAACGAAAGCAACTCAAACGAGAAAGGAACGACATACGACCCAGAACGCTTAGCCATAACCCAAAGTCCCCCATAACAGAAAAAGAGGCTCATCAAAAAGAATGAGCCCCTCGCATTGACAATATCAGCCTTTATCCGCTTGCAGCGAGATCAAGGCCACAACCAAGTGGCCCTACCAGGCAGCGGACGCCCCCGTAAACGCTATGGGAGCGGTTTGGGGCTTTGCTCGATACAAGTTCCGCACGAGCCGAAGGCCACTTAATGTGGCCTTCGTGCGAGCAGGACTGTCCGCAGTAGCGAGCAATGCCCCAAACCGCGCCCCCAAGTAACGCTTACGAGAAGTCAGCAACCTGAGCAGTCAGCGCCGCCAGAATCTCCTTGAGCTCAGCTGCACGGTCCCTCTTCTTCTGGACCACCGCGGGTGCGGCCTTGGCCACAAAGCCCTCGTTGGCCAGTGTCTTCTCGCAGCCGGCGAGCTCCTTCTGGGCCGCGGCGATCTCCTTCTCCAGGCGTGCCTTCTCGGCCGAAAGGTCAACCTTGCCCTCGAGCACCACAAAGGCCTCGACGCCGCTATCGACCACGGCAATGCTCGCAGCCGGCTTCTCGACGTCGGTACCCATGACCAGCGAGGCGGTGTTGGCCAGCGGCTCGATCGTGGAGCGCAGGCTCTCGAGCTTCTCGATGTCCTCGGCACCGGCGCGAACGACCACGTCGAGCTCGGCCTTGGGACTCAAGCGATAACGCGAACGCGTGGCGCGGGCGGCGGAAACGACGGCGCGGCACAGCTCAAACGCGCGCTCGGCGGGCTCGTCGACGTACTTGGCGTAGTCGGCGGGCTCGGGCCACTTGGCGATCATAAGCGCCTCGGCACGGTCCACGTTGCCCTCGGCGTCCAGGTCGAGCACGCTCGCCGGCATGTTGTCCCAGATCTCCTCGGTGACAAACGGCATAAGCGGGTGCATCAGGCGAATGGAGGTGTCGAGCACAAAGATCAGGTTGCGCTGAGCCTGCAGACGGCCCTCGCCCTTCAGGCGGGCCTTAGTGACCTCGACATACCAGTCGCAGACCTCGTTCCAGAAGAACTGCTGCACGCCGCGGGCCATGTCGCCAAAGGTGTAGTTCTCGATGCCCTCGGTGACCATCTTCACGGCCTTGGCCAGGCGGCTGAACATCCAAGCGTCGGCCGGCGTCTCCACGACGGGCTCGCCGGGCGTGTAGCCCTCCATGTTCATGAGCAGGAAGCGGCTGGCGTTCCAGATCTTGGTCACAAACGACTTGGCCTGCTCGGTGCGCGGGCTGTCGATAAGCTTCTTGGTCTTCTTATCGATGTTCGCGTCAAACTTGACGTCCTGGTTGTTGGTGCACAGCGTCAGCAGGTTGTAGCGCATGGCGTCGGCGCCGTACATACCGATGAGGTCCATGGGGTCAACGCCGTTGCCCTTGGACTTGGACATACGGCTTCCGTCCTTGGCAAGGATCGTCGGGTAGATGACGACGTCCTTAAACGGCACCTCATCCAGGAAGTACAGCGAGCTCATGACCATGCGGGCGACCCACAGCGCGATGATGTCGCGCGCGGTGACGAGCGCCGTCGTGGGGTGATGCCCCTCGAGCAGCTCCGGCTTTTGCGGCCAGCCCTGCGTGGCGAAGGTCCACAGCTGCGAGCTGAACCAGGTGTCCAGCACGTTCTCGTCCTGATGCACGTGATGGCCGCCGCACTTGGGGCACACATCGGTGTCCTCGGTAAGGGCATCCTCCCAGCCGCAGTCCTCGCAGTAGAACACGGGGATGCGGTGGCCCCACCACAGCTGGCGGCTAATGCACCAGTCCTTGAGGTTCTCCATCCAGGTGGTGTAGGTCTGCGTCCAACGCGCGGGGTGGAAGGTGACCTTGCCAGAGTTGACGGCGTCGAGCGCCGGTCCCTTGAGTTTGTCGACGGCGACGAACCACTGCTCGGACAGCCACGGCTCCAGCGCGGAGTCGCAACGGTAGCAGTGCATGACGGAGTGATCGAGGTCCTCGACGTGATCGAGCAGGTCGTGCTCCTCGAACCACTTGATGACGGCTTCGCGGCACTCGTCGCGGTTCATGCCCGTGAACTCGCCGTAGCCCTCAACGACCACCGCGTGCTCATCGAAGATATTGATTTGCGGCAGGTCGTGGGCCTGACCCATAGCGTAATCGTTGGGGTCATGGGCCGGGGTGACCTTGACAAAGCCGGAGCCAAAGTTGGCATCGACATGCCAATCCTCGAAGATGGGGATCTCACGGTCGACGATGGGAAGCTTGACGGTCTTGCCCACGAAGGCGGCCTTCTCGGGATCTTTCGGGGAAACGGCGACGCCTGTGTCGCCGAGCATGGTCTCGGGGCGCGTGGTAGCGACGACGATGTAGTCCTGGCCGTTGACCGGCTCGGTCAGCGGGTAGCGCAGGTGCCACAGGTGGCCCTTCTCGTCCTTGTACTCGGCCTCGTCGTCCGAGATGGCGGTGGTGCAGTTGGGGCACCAGTTGACGATGCGCTTGCCGCGATAGATCAGGCCATCGTGGTACCAGTCGCAAAAGACCTTGCGTACGGCCTGCGCGTAGTCCTCGTCCATGGTAAAGCGCTCGTTATCGAAGTCGACAGAGCAGCCCATGCGCTTGATCTGCTCGACGATGATGCCGCCGTACTCGTGGGTCCAGTCCCAGCAGGCGTCGACAAACTTGTCTCGACCAATCTCCAGGCGGCTGATCCCCTCGCTCTTGAGCTTCTTGTCGACCTTGGTCTGCGTGGCGATACCGGCGTGGTCGGTACCCAGCACCCAACGCGTGGACTTGCCGCGCATGCGGGCCATACGGATGATGGCGTCCTGGATGGAGTCGTCGGTGGCGTGACCCATGTGGAGCTTGCCGGTCACGTTGGGAGGCGGAATGGTGACGGTGCAATCGCCCACGCCCTCACGGCGCTTGTAGTAGCCGCCGTCGAGCCACTTCTGCAGGATCGCCGGCTCGTTGGTCGACGGATCGTAGTTCTTGGGCATCTCTTCCATATATCTCTCCCTTGCCCGTCGGCGTGTCCGCCTGCTTGGTTTTCGCTCGGTCAGGTCCTGACTCGCACGAAGAGCACATTAAGTGCTCTTCGGCTCGTGCGGAATCTACGAAAACCAAGCAGGCGGACACGCCTTAGGTATCGATTACTTCAGTCTGAAAGTACTAACTTGACAATCTCACAGAATAGCACAGGCATACCTGCCGAAAAGGGACAGGTTTATTTTGGTAGGTTTTATCAGGGGAAACGACATTTGCCCATATAAAACCGACCAAAATAAACCTGTCCCTAAATGGCAGGCCCCGCGGTAGTTGCCGCGGGGCCTGGATTCAAGCTATTTACCCGTAGATGCGCTGGGGCTGCTCTTCGCCCTTTACGGAGGCTTCGGTCACAACGACCTTGGAAACACCCTCCTCGCTGGGCAGGTCGAACATCGTCTGCTGCAGCACGTCCTCGCAGATGGAGCGCAGGCCGCGGGCGCCGGTCTTGCGGGCGAGCGCCATGCGGGCGATCTCGTGCAGGGCCGCGTCCTCAAACTCAAGATCGACGTCCTCGAGCTGGAACATCTTACGGTACTGGCGCACCACGGCGTTCTTGGGCTCGGTCAGGATCGACACCAGGTCGTCCTCGTCGAGCGCCTGCGTCTGGGTGACGACGGGCGTACGTCCCACAAACTCGGGGATCATGCCAAAGGCGTTGAGGTCCTGCGGGAGCACCTGGCGCAGCAGGTCGTTCTCGTCGACCGAGGTGGGGCCGGCGATCTCGGAGTTAAAGCCCACACCCTTGTTGCCCACGCGGTCGGCGATGATCTTGTCCAGACCCACAAAGGCACCACCGCAGATGAACAGGATGTTGGTCGTGTCGATCTGCAGCAGCTCCTGCTGGGGATGCTTGCGGCCGCCGGTGGGCGGAACGCTTGCCACCGTGCCCTCAAGAATCTTAAGCAGCGCCTGCTGAACGCCCTCGCCCGAGACATCGCGGGTGATGGAGAGATTCTCGGCCTTGCGGGCGATCTTGTCGATCTCGTCCACGTAGATAATGCCGACCTGCGCGCGCTCAATATCGCCATCGGCGGCGTTGATGAGCTTGAGCAGGATGTTCTCCACATCCTCGCCCACGTAACCGGCCTCGGTGAGCGCAGTGGCGTCGGCGATGGCAAACGGCACCTCGAGGATGCGGGCGAGCGTCTGGGCCAACAGAGTCTTACCGGTACCGGTGGGACCGAGCAGCAGGATGTTGGACTTGGCGAGCTCTACCTCGTCCATATCGTCATCGAACTGCGAGCCCATGTCGTCATCAAAGGCAGACACCGCGGCGCCGCCCTCGATCACGCGACGATAGTGGTTGTACACTGCCACCGACATGGCGCGCTTGGCGTCTTCCTGGCCCATTACATAGGCCGAGAGCTCGTCATAGATCTCGTGCGGCGTCGGCACGTGCGTGATGACCTGACGGTCGTCCTCGAGCTCAAAGCCCTCGGTCTCGGGGTCCACGGCGGGCTGGGATGCAGCCTGGCCGTGGTCGTTGAGGAAGCCTGGCAGCTTGCCGTTGCGGGCAGCGTCCATAAAGTCCGAAGCCAGCGACTCTTCCAGAATCTCGGAGCAGGCGGCGACGCACTCGTCACAGATAAAGATGTTGGTCGGGCCCTTTACGAGGCGACGGACCTGGCCCTGCTCTTTTCCGCAGAAGGAGCAGCGGATGGGGTTGCCGTTCTCGTCAAAGTTGTCCTGCATGTTTCCTGCCATCCTAGGCGTCCTTCGCGGCGAGATCGCGCGAGGTGACGATACGGTCGATCAGGCCGTAGTCAAGGGCCTCAGCAGCGGTCAGGTAGTTGTCGCGCTCGGTGTCGGCCTGGACCTTCTCGATGGGCTGGCCCGAGGCGTCGGACAGGATCTGGTTGAGCTCGCGGCGAGTCTTCTTGATCTCCTCGGCAACGATCTCAATCTCGGTTTGCTGACCCTGGGCACCGCCGCTGGGCTGGTGAATCATGACCTTAGAGTGCGGCAGGCAGAAGCGCTTGCCCTTGGCGCCGGCCGAAAGCAGCACGGCGGCCATGGACGCGGCCATACCGACGCAAATGGTCGAGACCTGCGGCTTGATGAAGTTCATAGTGTCCAGAATCGCCAGGCCGGAGTAGACCTCGCCACCGGGCGAATTGATATAGAGCGAGATATCCTTCTCGGCATCCTGGCTCTCAAGATGCAGCAGCTGGGCAACGACCAGGTTGGCGCTGACGGAGTTGATCTCCTCGCCCAAGAAGATGATGCGGTCGTTGAGCAGGCGCGAATAGATATCGTAGCTGCGCTCGCCGCGCGGCGTCTGCTCGATAACGTATGGCACGAGGGCGGAATCGAACTTAGCGATCATACGCATCTCCATTTCTCTCTTGCGGACCAAATTGGTTCTAGATAAACGTACGGTGCCCGCATGCTATGCATTGGCTGGCACCGTACGAAGCAACCGGATAACCGGTGTATAACTTTACCCCATCACGGGCGCACGCATGCGCTCGCGGGTAAGGTGGCGAGAATTACTCGGCGTCCTTGGCGGTCTCGTCGACCTCGGTCACCTTGGCGTTCTCGACCAGGTGGTCGACGGCCTTGGAGCGACGGATGGACTCGCGGACAGCAGGCATGCGACCATCGGCGATGAACTCAGCCTTGGAAGCCTCGACGTCCTTGACGCCGGCCTTCTCGAACTCGGCGTTGATGTCATCCTCGGTGACCTCGATCTTGAGCTCGCGGGCGAGGGCGTCCAGAGCCAGGGACTCACGGGCAACGTCGTTGGCCTGCTTGTGCAGGTCGCCGATGAACTGCTCCATGGTCAGACCGGAAGCGGGCAGCCAGGTGTCCAGAGTCATGCCGCGGGCAGCGAGGTTGGACAGGAAGTTCTGGCCAAGCTCCTCAAAGACGGACTGCTCGTAGTCAGCATCCATCTCGTCGAGCTGCAGGCGCTCGGCGAGAGCGGAGACGCAACGGTTCTCCTTCTCGGCCGGGAGGCGGGAAGCCTTGTCCTGCTCGATCTCGATCTTGATGGCGTCGCGCATAGCGTCGATGCTGTCAAAGCCAAAGTCGGACTTGACGAGCTCGTCGGTGAGCTCGGGGGTGTTGCGGACCTTGATGCCCTTGACGGTGACCTCGACGGTGTGGGTCTCAGCCTCCTCGCCCTCCTCGACCTCGTCGGTCCAGGTGACGGTCTTGACGTCGTCGACGTTAGCGCCGATCAGGGCCTCGTTGAACTCCTTGGGGTTGCTGTAGCTACCGGCGATGAGCATGCGGCCCTCGGCGGCAAAGCTGTCGGCGTTCTCGACGGCCTTGAGGTCGACGGTGACGTAATCCTCGGCCTCGACCGCGCGACCCTCGACGTCCTCGAAGGTGGCACGGTAGTTGAGGAGCATCTCGACCTGGTTGTTGATCTCGGACTCGGTGACCTCCGCAGGAGGCATCTCGATCTCGACAGCGTCGAAAGAGGAGAGCTCAGCGGCGGGACGCAGGGAGAACTCGACGGTGTAGGTGTAGTCCTCGTGATCCTTGGCGAGGTCGAGCTCCTTGTAGTCACCGTTCTTGGTGGGGACGATGTCCAGCTCGTTGAGGACGGCGGGCTCGTTGGCGGCGATCAGGTCGTTGGTGGCCTGAGCGAGGGTAGCCTCGGCGCCAAGAGCGGAGTCGATGACCGGACGGGGAGCCTTACCGGCGCGGAAGCCCGGGAAGCGGTACTTCTTGGCGGTGTCCTTGTAGGCCTTCTTGATCGCGGCGTCGACGTCGGCGGCCGGGATGGTGACCGTAGCGGTGAGCTTGGCGTCCTTGACGTCAGAAGCGGTGATGTTCAACACGTTCCTCCTCATACTGCCCAGCTTATCTGAGGTGCTGGTACCTTTATGCAACAAAGAGTCGCGACGGCCGAAGCCGACGCAGATGCGTTGGTGCGGGCGAAAGGACTCGAACCTTCACGGGAATCCCACCAGAACCTAAATCTGGCGCGTCTACCAATTCCGCCACGCCCGCATGAGCGCACAGACTAGGAATGATAGCAGATACGAACGGCAAGCGCACGCACACCTTTTTCAAGCTCACGACCTCACCACGAGTGCAAAAGGCGGGGCGAGTTGCCCCGCCCCGCCAATTACGACTTGTTCGCTGACCCGCTACTCCCCCAGCAGGGCCTTCTCGGGCGTGATGGGCAACGAGCGCACCTGGTGGCCGGTGGCGTGCGCCACGGCCGAGGCCACGGCGGCGAGTGGCGTGTTGATGACGACCTCGCCGATCGACTTGGCACCAAACGGACCCGTCGGCTCGTAGCTCGGCTCAAAGGCCACGCGAATGCTGCCGATATCCAGGCGCGTGGGCAGCTTGTAGCTCATAAAGTTGCCGGTGCGCAGGCGACCGCGCTCATCGTGCTCGACGATCTCGTAGAGCGCGTGACCGATACCCTGGGCAATGCCGCCCTCGGCCTGGACGCGCGCGAGCGCCTCGTTGATCACGGTGCCGCAGTCAACGGCAGCCGCGTAGTCCACCACGGTCACCTTGCCGGTGGCCTTGTCGACCTCGACCTCGGCAATACCGGCCATAAACGGCGGAGGCGAAACGGGCAGGCAGGCAGAAGCATGCGAGGTGAGCGCGTCGCCGCCCGCGATGTTCTTTACGCACAGGTTGGCGAAGTCGCGCAGCGTGAGGTAGCGGTTCTGCTCGCGCGCGGCACGCTCGTCGGACAGGCGCACGTACTGACCATCGAAGACCACGTCGGCGGCGTCCACGTCCCACATCTGGGCGGCCTTGGCGCAGATCTTCTCACGCAGCTCGGTCGCGGCGTTCTTGGCGGCAAGGCCCGTCACGTACGTACCCGAGCTCGCGTACGAGCCGGCGTCAAACGGCGACACATCGGTGTCAACGCCGCGCACCACGATCTGTGAGCTCTCCACGCCCAGCTCCTCGGCGGCAATCTGCGCCAGGATCGTGTCGACGCCCATGCCGTTATCGGTAGCGCCGGTGCCGATGGTAATGAAGCCGTCCTCTTCCAGGCGCATGTCGATGCCGGCGATATCCACGTTGGAAATGCCCGAGCCCTGCATGGTGAGCGCGCAGCCCAGGGCGCGCACGCGGTCGCCCAGGTCGACGGCCAGCGGCTTGTCGCGCCAACCGATCATGTCCATCGCGCGCAGCAGGCAGCGGTCGAGCGCGCAGGCATTGAGCTTCTCGTTGTAGTACTGCGGCATGATCTCGCCCTCGTGCACCATGTTCTTAAGGCGCAGGTCGGCGGGGTCCATATGCAGCATGTCGGCGAGCTCGTTGACGGCGCTTTCCACAGCAAACTGGCCCTGGGTGGCACCGTAGCCGCGATACGCACCGCCTCGGTTGGTGTTGGTGTAGACGGCGTCCCAGCTAAAGCGGCTCGCCTTCACATGGTTGTAAATCGGCAGGCTCTTGTGGCCCGAGAGGCCGATCGTCGTGGTGGCGTGCTCGCCGTACGCTCCGGCGTTGGACAGCGTATGCAGGTCGATGGCCGTGATGGTGCCGTCGTTCATGGCGCCCAGCTTAACGGTCATCTGCATCTGGTGGCGCGAGTTGCCCGCGGTGATGGTCTCCTCGCGGGTGTAGCAGCAGTAGCTCGGACGGCCGGTCTGCTGGGTCACGAATGCCACGAAGATCTCGCAGCAGCCCGTCTGCTTAGAGCCAAAGCCGCCGCCGATGCGCGGCTTAATGACCTGCACCTGCGACTGCGGGATATCGAGCGACTGCGCGACCATGCGGCGCACGTGGAAGGGCACCTGCGTAGAGGTGGTCACCGAAATGCGGCCGAACGCGTCGGTCGTCGCGAAGGCACGGAAGGTCTCCATCGGCGCGGTCTGGGTTGCCTGGCTGGTGTAAGTGCGGGTAAAGACAATGTCGCTCTGGGCGAAGGCCTCGTCCAGGTCGCCATAATCGCTGGTACCGCTGCACACCAGGTTGCGCGGAACGTCGCCGCCCTGCGGGAACATAAAGGTCACGTCGCCCTCGGGGTGGACCACGATGTCATTATCGAGCGCCTTGGTAAAGTCGAGCAGCGGCTCGAGCACCTCATAGTCGACCTTAATGAGTTTGAGTGCCTTGTCGGCGGCCTCCTCGGTCTCGGCGGCGACGATCGCCACCTCCTCGTTTTGGTAACGGACGAGGTTCTCGAGAATTAGGCGGTCGTAGGGACTCGGCTGCGGATAGCTCTGGCCAGCGATGGTAAAGCGGCGCTTGGGCACGTCCTCGTAGGTGTAGACGCCCACCACGCCGGGAACCTTCAGGGCGCGCGACGTATCGATTGAGCGGATCTTGGCGCGCGCATACGGGCTGCGCTTGAGCTTGACGATGAGTGCGCCGGCGGGCACCATATCGCCCGTGTAGACGGGACGGCCCTCGAGCAGGGCCTTCGAGTCCTTCTTGGGCTGCTTGTGAGTGATCTGCTTGTAGGAGACACCGTCGCAGCTGGTGTCGTTGACCGGCAGCTCGGGCATCTCAAAGCCCACCTGCACGCCGGACTCGTTGAGGAAGCGCACGATGGCGCGCAGCTGGCTCTCGTAGCCGCTGCAACGGCAGAGGTTGCCGGCAAGCTGGCGCGAGAGCTCCTCGCGCGTGGCGACGAGGCTCGGGTCCTCCTTGGCGGCGCGGGCAAGCGCCAGCACGTTCATAATGAGGCCGGGGGCGCAAAAACCGCACTGCTCGGCGCCTTCGGCAGCCATCGCACGGGCCAGTGCCTCGGATTCGGCCTTGAGGCCCTCGAGCGTGGTGATGGTGTGGCCCTCGACGCGCGCGGCGGGAACCGAGCAGCTCAGCACCGGGTCGCCGTCGAGCCACACTGTGCACAGGCCGCAGTTGGTGGTCTCACAGGCGCAGCGCACCGACGCACAACCCTGCTCGCGCAACAGTGCAAAGAGCATGGTGTCGGGGGCAATCTGAACCTTGACCTTACGGCCGTTGAGCGTAAAGGAAAGATCGATGAGTTTGGCAGCCATTAGCGCACCTCGCTAGAATCGACGCCGGGCACGCGGCGGCAGGAATACTCGTCCGTGGCAAACTTAGGCACTTGCACGGTCTCGAGCTCGCGGGCAAGCGCGGCCGAAAGCTCGATGCCGGCGGCGCGACGCACAGCCTGAATCGCCAGCGGGGCCGAGATGCGGCGGCGGTAGTCGGCCGAGCCCCACAGGTTGGTGCCATAGCTCAGCGCGCGTACGGACGCGGCCAGGGCACGCAGCTCGTCCTCGGAAGGCCGCTCGTTCACCAGGCCGCATGCCTCGCCCTGCAGCAGGGTCGCGCGCAGCGGGCGGGCACCCACGGTGACGTGCCAGCTGTTGTCCCACCAGGCAGCGGTGACGTTTAAGGAGGGGAAGTCGGTCGCGGCCTTGCGCACGGCCTCATAGCTTGCGCGGTAATCGTGCTTAACGACCACCACGTGCTCGATCACGTCGCGCACGTAGCCCATGTCGACAAACTCGGCGAGCGGCACGCGGCCGGCGCCCGTCAGCTCAACATAGGAATCGAGCGCGAGGAAGGCGGAGAGAACGTCCGAGAAGCCAAAGCGGCCGTAGATGCTGCCGCCCACCGTGGCGGTATTGCGCAGCTGCACGCCCACGATATCGTGGACGGCGAACTCAAAGACGTTGTTGACAAGCGCGTTGAGCTCGACATGGCGCTCGAGCTGACGCAGGGTGCACATGGCGCCGATGCGAAACTCGGTCTCGGTCTCCTCGATCTGATCGAGTCCGCAGGCCGAAAGGTCAATCGCCGTCGCCACGCGACGCGAACCCAGGCGCATCCAGATGCCGCCGCCCACAATCTTGTTGTTGCGGTTCTTCTGTAAGAGCTCATAGGCTTCGGCCGCGTTTCCAACACGGACGTAGGTACCGAACTTGAGCACGTTCTCCCCCATCTCTTCACTTGTCCAGTACTTTTAAGTGTACCAAACGAGGGGCCGCACACCGTTTTAGGACAAAATCCACCCACCCATCCATAACTTGCGGTGATATACGGACTGAATAGCCGTTCTGGGACGCTAAATAGTCCGTATACCACCGCAAGTTATGAGGAGTACTCCGGGATAGAAAAGGCTCCCAGCCGGATAGCTGGGAGCCTCATCACATGCTATGTCGAGCGAAGATTTAGCAGACGCCCTGGGCGAGCATAGCGTCGGCGACCTTCAGGAAACCGGCGATGTTGGCGCCCATGACGAAGTTGCCCTCCTGGCCGTACTCCTTGGCGGTGTCGTCCACGTTGTGGAACATGCCGCGCATGAGCTGCTCGAGCTTGCCGTCGACCTCCTCGAAGGTCCAGGACAGGTGCTCGGCGTTCTGGCTCATCTCCAGGCCGGACACGAGAACACCGCCGGCGTTGGCAGCCTTACCGGGCATAAAGGCGACGCCGTTCTCCTGGAAGTAGGTCGTGGCCTCGATGGTCGTAGGCATGTTCGCGCCCTCGCCGACCACCGTGCAGCCGTTGGCGACGAGCGCCTGGGCGTCCTCGAGCAGCAGCGTGTTCTCGCGAGCGCAGGGCAGCGCGATATCGCAGGGAAGCTGCCACACGCCGCGGCCGTCGCCCTCGTGCCACACGGCGTTGGGCTTCTCGTCAACGTACATAGCGAGCGTAACA
>DBGBJN010000173.1:0-9233 GCA_048449885.1 Collinsella sp. | reverse complement strand
GGGCCTGAAGCTCGGCACCGATGCGAGCCACACCAAGGCCATGAAGAAGAGCCTTGCTAAGGCCCTCTTCGAGAACGACCGCATCAAGACCACCGAGACCCGCGCTAAGGCGCTGCGTTCGGTCGTCGATCCGATCATCACCTGGGCCAAGAAGGGCGACCTGCACTCTCGTCGTCTGGCTATCGCCAAGCTCGGCGATAAGCAGCTCGTTGCCGAGATCTTCGACAAGGCTGCTCAGGGCATGTGGCAGGACCGCAACGGCGGTTACACCCGCATCATGAAGCTCGGTAACCGCAAGGGCGACAATGCTCCCATCGTTATCATGGAGCTCGTCACCGAGCCTTGCACGCCTAAGGCTAAGAAGGCTGCTCCGGCCCCCAAGAAGGCCGCTGCTCCCAAGAAGGTCGAGGCTGCCGAGGAGGCTCCTGCTGAGGAGACCGCTGAGTAGACAATCCGTCTGCATAGGCTATATTCGAGGGGTACGTTCGCGTACCCCTCTTTTTTTGCCGAAATGCCATTGCCTGTTTGTTGGGAGCGTCCATGACCGCGCCGTCTGATTTCAATTCGATTCCTGAGCTCGATGCCACGCTCGTTTTCCGCGTGGCCTACGATGGCTCGTCCTACAGCGGCTTTGCCGAGCAGCCCGGTCAGACGACGGTTGCGGGCGAGTTGCGCCGCGCTATCGAGACGCTCCTGCGCCGCCCGATCGACCTGACGTGTGCGGGGCGTACCGATGCCGGCGTGCATGCGGTGGCACAGTTCATCAGCGTGCCCGTAACGGACGCTGAGTTGGCTTTGACGCGCCGTAGGTGGCTGAGGGCTATGGATGCCCTCCTGCCCAAAGATATCGCCATAAACGAGGTCTACAAGGCCCGTAAAGGCTTTTCTGCACGCTTTGATGCGCGTTCCCGTACGTATACTTACCGTATTGCCGATCGAGATGCGCGCCCCGTGCTGTCCCGCGGTGCCGTGTGGTGGCATCGCTATCCCTTGGATGTTGAGGCTATGTCTGCTGCCTGCCCCGCGCTTTTGGGTGAGCAGGACTTTAAAAGCTTTTGCAAGGTTGCCTCGGCCGTTGGCAAGCCCACGCACCGCTGCGTGATGCGTGCCGAGTTTGGCCATGAGGTTGCGTTTGGCGAGGACATCCTGACGTTTACCATCGAGGGCAATGCGTTTCTGCATTCGATGGTCCGCACGATCGTGGGCACGCTTGTCGAGATTGGCGTGCATCGCCGTGAACCCGAGTGGATGCGCGAGGTCATCGATGCTTGCGACCGTACCGCTGCGGGCCCCACGGCTCCTGCCTGCGGCCTTACGTTTATGGGCGTGGACTACGATCCCGCCGAGCTTGTCGTGCTCGACTAGGGGAGGGCTCGACGCGTCGTGCGTCGACACCCGTCATCTGTGGGCTGCGCGTGTGCAACATCTGTTCTTGGCGTGCAATACAACCGGTGTCTCATTGCTTTTATTGCTGGGGTGTACCATGAACCACGGTTTGATTCATTGCTGTCGAGAGGACGGATAACTTGGTTCGACGTGGCTCGCATCCGCGACTTTCGGTGATCCTTGTGGTAGAAGGTTCGCCCAGCTATGCGATGCGTGCGCTCGAGAGTATCCAGAACCAAGACCTCTATGATTTGCAGATTGTCGTTGTCTGCCGCGATGCTGCGCCCGGTGTGCGCCATTCGCTTCAAGTTGCTGCCGACAGGGACATCCATATTGATTTGATTGACGTCGAGGACGCGAAGCGCGGTGCTTGTCTTCGTGCCGGTTTTGCTGCCTCGCGTGGCTCTCAAATCATCGCTATGAACGCCGATGAGTGGTTAGCTCCGCAGTCCCTTTCCAAGATGGTCGATATCGCGTGCGATACTGCGGCAGACATAGTGTTCCCCACGGTGTCGCTCGACCGCTATGATGCACACCGAGAGCGCCATTCGCGCGTCTTGGATGTTGCCCCTATTGTCATTGAAGACAAGTCTTCGATGGTGAGCGGGCTGTCCCAGTTGATTTTAGGCGGCCTAGTCGCTCAGACCTCTGGCGTGATGTACAGCCGCTCGCTGTTTGAGGCATGCCTTTTGTGCGACAAGGTGTTTCGCACAGTTGGGTTTATGGCGTGCGCGCTCTCGCGGGCGCAGTGCGTCTCCGGCTGCGGCGACGCTTGTTTCCACGCCGCGGCACCTAAGCTTACAGATGCCTTTGATCCCACCATGTATGCCAAGGTATCCGATGACATCCGAGCACTCGACGAGCTTGCGGACTCACTCTCGGAAGCAGACAGCGGTGGTCGGCTCAAGCTGGCAAGCCAAAAGTTCTACTTTGCCGGACTGGTCGCCTGCATCGAGAATTTGTGTCTGAGCCCGCATGGGGTGTCGTCAATCGAGCGTTCCGCCCGCATGCGTGATATGCTCGATGCGCCTCGAACCCGTCAGATGGTCGCCGCGCTCAAGGATAACCATCGGGGGCTCGGTCTGTTGTTTGGGCCGATCGCCAGCGCCAAGCCCGCGCGCTGCGTGATGTGTACGCATCTGGCAGCTTTTCTTAACCGGACGGGCGCAAAAACCGCCTAAACGGCTCATTTCGAAACAAACTTGCATAGAATTGTTTCGAAATGCGTTCTTATACACAAAAGCCTTCAAATAGCGTTAAACTATTCAATCACTGATTGATTGTCTCCGCCATCTTTTGGAGAGAGGGTTTGTATGGCTAAAAAACGCAATGGGCGCCAGGATGCCATTAGAGATATTGTGCGCAATAAGGACGTCCGCACGCAGCGCGTGCTGGTCGATGAGCTCCGCGCTATGGGCTTTGATTGCACGCAGGCGACTGTCTCTCGCGATATTGCCGACATGGGGCTGCGTAAGCTCCCTGAGGGCATCTATGTTCTGGCAGAGGACCTGCACCTGCAGCGTATGGTTTCCGAGCTTGTAACGGGCGTTCTGCGTACCGATAATCTGGTTATGATCAAGGCTCAGCCTGGCACGGCTTCCGGCATCGCCGCCGCCGTTGATGCGGCAGAGCTGCCCGATGTGCTTGGCTCGCTTGCCGGCAACGATACGATTTTGGTCATTGCCCAGACGGCCGAGGACGGCGAGCGTCTCGAGGCGCTGATCAATAAGCTGAGCAATTCTCGCAAGTAGGCGTGCGGGTCGTGCGCTCGGCACTGTGTGCGTGACATGGTGGCTTGTAAGGGGGTATCGACGTTGGTCGGTACCCCCTATATTGTTTGCCGGTATAAAGACCGTCCACCAGGTCGCTTTAAACTAAAAGGCCCCCGAGCAGTTTAATAAGCTGCTCGGGGGCCTTGTTGCTAATGGCCGGATGAATTTCTAGCCAACAGTATCGTCAGGCGTGGGCGAGGGGTCGGGAGTGGGCGTAGGCGTGGGCGTAGGCGTGCCGCCATCGCCGCCGGTCGAACCACCAGTGGAGCCGCCCGTCGAGCCACCGGTCGTTCCGGTGCCGCCGGTGGTGTCGCCGCCCGTGGTCTCGGTGGTCGTGGTCGTCGTGGTGGTCGTTGTGGTGGTTTCCTCTTCGTCCTCGTTCTCGTCCTTGTCGTCGTTCTCCGTCTTCTTGGTGTTGTTGGTGCCGTAGAACTTCCAGACGCTGTTGTTCTTGTAGGTGGGCGCCGTTCCGGTCGCAAACTCCTCGCGCTCGGTACCGGTCAGAACGGTGTTCATAAACCGCTTAAAGACAGGCAGGTTGGTGCTGTCGCCCAGCAGGTCCGTGCCGTATTTTTGGATGGGGATCTCACCTGCGGAATAGCCGGTCCACAGGGCGCACACCAGCTGCGGGGTATAGCCGCAGAACCACAGGTTGGTGGTGTTGTCGGTGGTGCCCGTTTTGCCGGCATAGGGCTGGTTGACGCTCAGGGCGCCAGCAGCACCTGTACCGCTGCCCTGCATGACGCCGGACAGAACATCGGTGACCGCGGCGGCCTCGCCCTCGGTAAGCACCTGTGAGGGATTGTCCGTGTGCTGGTACAGCACCGAACCGGTACGAGAGTCAATCTCGGTGATGGCGATCGGCTGACGATAGTAGCCGCCGTTGGCAAACGTCGCGTAGGCGGCGGCCATCTCGAGCGGCGAGATCGAGCCAGTGCCGAGCGTCATGACGGGAACGTCCTCGATGTTGTCCTTGGCGGGATCGATGCCGAGCTTTTTGACGAGCGAGATGATCTTGCTGTTGCCGACGGCTTCCGCCACCTGGATGTAGCCGGTGTTGGAGGAGTATGCCGTCGCCTGCTTAAGCGTGATGTTGCCATAGCTATGGTTGGCGTAGTTTTGGACCTCGGTCGTGGTGCCCTTGGCCTTGAGCGGCGAGTTGCAGTTGAGGGTGACGTTGGGGTTCATGCCGTTTTGGATGGCAGTTGCCAGCGTAAAGGCCTTGAAGGTGGAGCCGACGGGACGCTTGGCCGTGGCATGGTTTACGTGGTTCTCGTCGGCGTTGTAGTCGTAGCCGCCCACCATGCACTTGATGTAGCCGGTCTTGGGATCGACGACGACCATGCCCATGTCCAGGCCGTCGAGCGAGAGTGTGTCGAGCTGCTCGCGAACGGCATTCTCTGCCACCTGCTGCATCGTGGGGTCGATGGTGGTCTTGACGGTCAGGCCGCCCTTAAAGAGCACGTCGGTCGAGAACTCCTGCTCCAGCAGCTGCTTAACATAGGCGACAAAGTAGGGCTGCGAGTATACGTCGACGCCGCTGCCCGAGATTTCGGTCACGTTGAGGGTGATGGGCTCGGCCTGTGCGGCATCGTGCTCCTCCTGGGTGATGTGGCCCAGGCGCAACATGTTGTCAAGGACCTTGTTGCGACGGGACAGCGCCAGGTCGGGGTTGACCGTGGGGTCGTACTGCGAGGGTGAGTTGGGAAGGCCGATGAGCAGCGCGGCCTCGCTGAGGGTGAGGTCGGCGGCGCTCTTGGACAGATAGGTCTCGGCTGCGGCCTCGATACCGTAGGCGCCGTGGCCGTAATAGATGGTGTTGAGGTACATCATGAGGATCTCGTCTTTGGAGTACATATCCTCCATCTTGACGGCGATGTAGGCCTCGCGCACCTTACGCTCGATGGTCGAGTCGAACTGCTCCTCCTGCAGGATGGTGTTGCGCACCAGCTGCTGGGTGATAGTCGAGGCGCCTTCGTGCCCGCCGCCGAGGGTTGCCACCGCAGCACGCGCGATACCCCACAGATCGATACCGCCGTGCTCGTAGAAGCGCTCGTCCTCGACGTCAACGGTGCCCTGCAGCACGTAGGGGGAGACCTTGTCCTTGGTGATGGACTTGCGGTTTTGTGTGTAGAAGCTCGCGATCTTGTTGCCGTTGCAGTCGACGATCTCGGTGGGCTCGCTCACCAGATACGCGTTGGCGTCGGTGTAGTCGGGCAGATCGGACAGCCAGCGGTTGACGTTGCCGACCATGCCGATGCCAAATGCCACGCCCGCGATAAGCAAAAAGCCCAAAAACGAGAGCAGGATTATGGGCAGGGCATGCGTCTTTGAACGGCTGTGTCCCTGTCGTTGGCGAGGACCCATATATTGACCTCCAGGTATGTCGTGCCGGACGGTGGATGTGCCGTCGGGGCAGGATGGACATAAGTTATTACACGATAAACCAAACGGGGTGCGCGAGGCCTCGTGTATGCTGGAAGACGGCATTTTTCAGAGTGAATGCATACCTTGGTAAGGAGTTTGTCGATGGCGATTCGGACGATGGGGCCGAGCGGACAATACGAGACTGGATTGGATGCTGCTGGTGCGGCGCTGCCCGAGTTGCTGGCGCCGGCGGGCGGGCTCGACCAGATGCTTGCGGCCATCGCCGCGGGTGCCGATGCCATCTATGCGGGGGTGGGCGGCTTTAACGCCCGTGTGAGCGCCCATGGCTTTACGGATAACGAGTTTGCGCGCGGCTGCGCCGTGGCGCATGCCCATGGCGTGCGTGTGTACGTAACGCTCAACGTGTTCGTGTTTGACGATGAGTTGTCCGACGCGGTGGCGTTGGGAGCTCATGCACTGGAGCTGGGCGCCGATGCTCTGATTGTCGCCGATGCCGGGCTGGCTTGTGTACTGCGCACGGCGATTCCCGGGGTCGAGATTCACCTGTCCACGCAGGCGGGCGTTCATAGCGAAGGCGCCGTGCGGCTTGCCGCCGATGAGCTGGGGGTCGAGCGCGTGACGACGGCACGCGAGCTGGCGGTCGACGAGATTGCGGCGCTATGTGCCACGGGCGTGCCCATCGAGGTATTCTGCCACGGTGCGATTTGCATCGGCTATTCGGGGGCGTGCGAGTTCTCGGCTCTGCGGCGTGGGCGCTCGGCGATGCGCGGTGATTGCACACAGCCGTGCCGTCTGGCGTACGACCTGGTGGACGAGGCGGGACAGAGCGTTGTCGCCGTCGAGGGAGATCGCTTGCTGTGCCCGCGCGACTATCTGGGTATTGCGCATCTGCCCGAGCTTGTAGATGCCGGCGTGGCGTCGCTCAAGATCGAGGGGCGCATGAAGAACCCCGATTACGTATTCAACGTGGTGCGGGTGTGGCGCCGGGCGCTCGATATGCTGTGCGACGGCGCGTGGGACCCCGGTGCCGTGGAAGAGCTTGAACGCGAGCTGGGAAGGTCGTTTAGTCGTGGGTTTACCGACGCGTACCTGCGAGGGCGTTCGGGTGCCGAGCTGATGAGCTTTGAGCGCGCAATTAATCAGGGCGTGCGCGTGGGGCGTTTGGTCGCTGTGGGCCACGAAGAGGTGACCGTTGAGCTCGACGCCGCCGTGGCGGCGGGTGACACGCTCGAGATCCGGTTTTATCCGGGTGTCGACGCGCGTCCCGATGTGCCCAAGCGCTGGCCGCAGGTGCCCTGCCCGGTGGATGCCGCAGCGGGGAAGCGCGTCGTCGTGCATTGCAAGCGTAAGGTGGACACGGGCTGCGAGGTATACCTGATTCGCAGCGCCGGCGTGTTGGATCAGACGGCGGCAGTGTTGGAGCGCATGCGGGCCGAGGCGGATGCGATTGCGCCCGTTGCGCGTGCCGTTGAGGTGCTGCCCTTTGAGGGCGTTGCGGTGGATGGCGGTGCGTCGACGGAGTTGGTGGAGTGCGCGGTTCCCACTCGCATGGTTTTTGCTTGGCAGCTGATGGATGCCGACCCGCGCGGAGAACTCGATTTGTCCGACGCCGTTGTGGTGCTTGATGAGGTGTGCCGCACGGGTGACGCTGACTGGACCCGCTCACTGATGCAGCGTGCCGGGCACATCGTCTGCCGCAACCTGGGGCAGGTGGCGATCGCTCGCGAGCTGGGAGTGACGTTTGACGTGGCGGCGCCGGTGCTCTGCGCGAATCGGGCCACGCTTACCTGGCTGCGCGGATTCGGTGCGGGGCGGGTGTACTTGCCGGCCGAGTTGCTCGGCAATGATGCGGAGCGTATTGCCGAACTGGCTGCTGAACCCGGCGTCTTGGGTCCGGTCGACGCCGACCGTCCCGAGCTTATGGTGTGCGAGCACTGCCTGCTGACCGCCGAGGGCGTCTGCGCCACCGATGCGACGGGACAGGTCCGTTGCCGCGACTGCTTGCGTCGTCGGCAGGCACGCTATCTGGTCGAGCGTGACGGTACACGTCTGCCAGTTGCCATTGACGCATGCGGCAGGACGAGGATTTTCCTGTCGTAGGTGCCGCGTCGCGTCAGTTTGTTATCATAAGAGAGTTTATGGACTTCCAGCACCGCCGTTTTCGGCGAGGGTGCTATAGCAAAAGGAGGATACCCAATGCTGTCTGTTGACGAGCAAATGCGTATCATCACCTCGGGCGCCGCGCAGATCGTTCCCGAGGCCGACCTTCGCAAGAAGCTTGAGAAGGGCGAGCCCCTCAACATCAAGCTCGGCGTCGACCCCACCAGCCCCGACCTGCACCTGGGCCACGCCGTGCCGCTGCGTAAGATGCGTCAGTTCCAGGACCTGGGCCACAACGTCACCCTCATCATCGGCAACGGTACCGCGCTGATCGGCGACCCTTCGGGCAAGAATTCCACCCGTCCGCAGCTTTCGCAGGAGCAGATCGAGGCCAATGCCGAGACCTACGTGAGCCAGGCCATGAAGATCCTGGATCCCGAGAAGACCACCATCGTGCACAACGGTGACTGGATCCTTTCGATGGATCTGGCCGGCCTGCTGCAGGTGTGTTCCAAGTTCACCGTCGCCCGCATCCTCGAGCGCGACGACTTTACCAAGCGCTACCAGTCTCAGACGCCGATCGCCCTGCATGAGTTCCTGTATCCCGTGATGCAGGCTTTCGACTCCGTGCAGATCAAGGCCGACGTCGAGATGGGCGGCACCGATCAGCTCTTCAACCTGCTCGCTGGCCGTGAGCTCATGGAGAAGATGGGCATGGAGCCGCAGATCGCGCTCACCATGCCGCTGCTCGAGGGTACCGACGGCGTGCGCAAGATGTCCAAGTCATACGGCAACTACATCGGCCTGACCGACGCGCCCAAGGACATGTTCGGCAAGACCATGTCCATCCCCGACGAGATGATCGGCAAGTACTATCGTCTGGCCAGCTCGCTCACCCCGGCCGAGGTCGACAAGATCGACGCCGCCCTGGCCGACGGCTCTGCCGATCCCTATGAGCTCAAGCGCGCTCTGGGTCGCGACCTGTGCGACACCTACCACGGCGCCGGCGCCGGCGACGAGGCTCAGGCTGAGTTCGACCGCGTGTTCAAGGAGGGCCAGCTCGCCGACTTCCCCGAGAAGCACGTTGAGCTGACTGTTAACGACGAGGGCCAAATCTACCTCGCCGGCCTGCTCAAGGACTTGGGTCTTTCGGCGAGCGCCGGCCAGGCTCGTCGCGATATCGACGGCGGCGGCGTCAAAATCAACGGCAAGGCCGTGGCTCCCAAGAGCTATAACATCGATCCCAGCGCCCTCAAGCTGGGCGACACCCTTTCTGTGGGTAAGCGTAAGGGCTTCAAGTTGATTTAGTTCCGCCGTTCTAACGAACGGCGGACCGGCCGACGCTGCGCGGGCCGCATTTGGACAATCTGACGTTCAACTTCAAGGGCGCGACCAGAAGGTCAGCGCCCTTTCGTTTCACGTCACCTTGTCTCAAATGCGGCCCGCTCGCTCATATGACCCAATCCGCTGTCAAGAGCCACAATGGCCCCGCCGACCGCTTGCAATCGGTCGGCGGGGCCTGCCGTTGAACCCGTCCCGGTCCGCCCCCGGCATGTCGTCGACGCCTTCGGCTCAGTCTCATATCCG
>DBGBJN010000172.1:0-1567 GCA_048449885.1 Collinsella sp. | reverse complement strand
AGCAGCTCGTAGAAGCGCTCGGCAGAAGCGAGCTCCATGCTCTCGTCCGGGGTGTGGACATCGGAGAGCGTCGGGCCCACGGCGATGGCGTCCAGGCCGTGCAGGGCCTCGGCAAACAGGCCGCACTCAAGGCCGGCGTGAATGGACTCGATGCGCAGCTCGGAGCCAAAGAGCTCACGATAGCTCTCGACGAAGACGTCGCGGACCGGCGAATGCTCGGCGTAGCTCCAGCCGGGATACTCGAACTCAAACTTGGCGTCGAAGCCCAGGACATCGGCAAGCGTCTGCAGGCGGTCCTTGAACTCGTTCTGCAGCGAGGTGATCGAGGAGCGCGGGGACAGCATGATCTTGACCTCGTCGTCAGAAGTGGCAACCACACCGATGTTGGAGGAAACCTCGACAGAACCGTCGGTGGCGACGTTGCGGCGAATCACGCCGTTAGGGGCAAGACGCAGGGCGCGGATGAGGGCAAGCGCGGACTTCTGGTCCATGGCCTCGACCTCGGCGTCATCGGCAATCTCGACGGTGCAAGTAAAGCCGGGGTCGAAGACCTCGAGCTCGGCAGTGACGTCGGCGATGATGCCACGGGCGATCTCGGCCGCGGCCTCGGCGGCAGCGTGATCGGCATAGACCAGAACGGCCTTGCACTCACGGTTGATGGCGTTGTCCTTGGTGCCGCCGTTGAAGCTGACGATGGCGGGCTCACCGGCGACCATCAGGCGGTCGATGATGCGGGCCATGATGAGGTTACCATTGCCGCGCTCCAGGTGGATATCGCTGCCGGAGTGACCGCCCAGCAGGCCGGAGATGTCGAGCGTGAGGGTGCTACCGGTCTTGTGCTCGCGCACGATCGGGCAGGTGTAGGTAACGACGACGCCGCCGGCACAGCTGACGGTGGCAACGCCCTCTTCCTCGGAGTCGAGGTTAATCATGGTGCGGGCGCTAATCTGGGACTTGTCGAGCGTCTCGGCGCCGACCAGGCCAGTCTCCTCGTCGGTGGTGAACACGCACTCGAGGGCGGGGTGAATGATCGAATCGTCATCGAGAACAGTGAGCATCAGAGCGACGGCAATACCGTTGTCGGCGCCCAGAGTGGTGCCGTTAGCGGTGAGGACGCCGTCCTTGACGACCAGGTCGATACCATCAGTCGTAAAGTCGTGCTCAACGGAGCCCAACTTGTCGCACACCATATCGATGTGGCCCTGCAGCATCACGGTCGGGGCATTCTCGGCACCGGCAGATGCGGGCTTGCGAATGATGACGTTGTAGACCTCGTCCTGGTACACATCGAGGCCGCGCTCCTTGGCAAACGCGACCAGAAAATCGCTGATGCCCTTCTCGTTGCCAGACCCGCGGGGGATCGCGCTGACCTCCTCAAAGAAATGGAACAGCTGGGCGGGCTCGTAGCCGGTAATCTTGTAGTCCATGGTGCCTCCTTGGCGCAACTGGTTAGACAGTAAGACATGCGACTTGTATATTCCCAGACTTTGCGTGCATAAACCAGTCGAAAACGCCGAGCGCCCTCGCATCATCGGCTAACGGTGGACCGCATAGCGTAACGGTCACA
>DBGBJN010000171.1:0-1665 GCA_048449885.1 Collinsella sp. | reverse complement strand
AATGCCAAATATGAGTACTGTTGCCAAGATAGTCACATATGTCTTACGTCTTTTTGGCTTCCTAACGGTATCCATTATCGTTAGGAAGCCTATTTTATTGAACTTATGGGGAATAACGTTGTCTTGCTTTTGGGCAAATGGGGATTTTCGGCACTCGTTACAGGGAAATTTGCTGCCACTAAATTGGTGACAGTACTCATATTTGGCATTTTTTGACCACGGGGGCTGCCGAGGCCGTGGTTTCGCCCTTTCTGCGCCGAAGCGATACACTGTTGCCGTTTGATTTCTTCGCTCAAGGAGGATGCGCATGCCGTGCACAACGATTCTGGTCGGTAAGAACGCAAGCTACGACGGGTCGACCCTGGTCGCCCGCAACGAGGACTCGTCCAACGGGGTGTTTGAGCCCAAGCGTATGCGCGTGGTGCATCCCGACGAGCAGCCGCGCGTCTACACGAGCGTCCTGAGTCACCTGACCGTTGAACTGCCCGATAACCCCATGCGCTACACGAGCGTCCCCGATGTTGTCCCGGGCCACGGCATCTGGGCCGAGGCCGGTTTCAACGAGCTCAATGTGGGCATGTCCGCAACCGAGACGCTCACCACCAACGAGCGCGTCCGCGGCGCCGATCCACTTGTGGACTACGTACCCGCCAAGGGTAACGAGGGCGAGGACGGCTATGTGCCTGCGCAGCCCGGCGGTCTGGGCGAGGAGGACATGGTGACCCTGGTGCTGCCGTACGCCAAGTCTGCCCGCGACGGTGTGCGCATTCTGGGCGACCTGCTCGAGCGTTACGGTACCTACGAGAACAACGGCATCGCCTTTAGTGACGTTGACGAGATCTGGTGGCTCGAGACCATCGGCGGCCACCACTGGATCGCCAAGCGCGTGCCCGACGACGCCTATGTGACCATGCCCAACCAGCTGGGTATCGACAGCTTTGACCTGGATGACGCCGAGGGCGCCCAGGCCGACCATATGTGCTCCGCCGACTTGCGCGCCTGGATGGCCGAGTGGCATCTGGACCTGACGCTGGGCGTCGAGGGCGACGGCCCGGCTGTGGTCTTTAACCCGCGCGAGGCCTTTGGCTCGCACAGCGACAGCGACCACGTCTACAACACGCCGCGCGCCTGGTACATGCAGCGCTGCCTCAACCCCAGCGACGTGTGGGATGGCCCCGACGCCGACTACACGCCCGAGAGCGACGATATCCCCTGGAGCCGCGTGCCCGAGCGTAAGGTGACCATCGAGGACATCAAGTACGTGCTTTCGAGCCACTACCAGGGCACGGAGTACGACTGTTACGGCAGCAAGGGCACGCCCGCTACGCGCGGCGCTTATCGTCCCATCGGCATCAACCGCAACAGCCAGCTTGCCGTGTTGCAGCTGCGCCCCTATGCGCAGCCGGCCTACCGCGCCGTGCAGTGGATGGCGTTTGGCTCCAACTCGTTTAACGCGCTCGTGCCGCTGTACGCCAATGTCGAGACCATGCCCGAGTACTATGCCGACACGCAGTCTCGCGTGATGTCCGAAAACTTCTACTGGGCCAACCGCCTGATCGGCGCGCTGGCCGACGTCCGTTTTCATGAGTGCGGCCGCGCCGTGGAGGACTACCAGGAGAAGGTCGGTGGCATGGGCCACAAGCAGATCCATGACGTCGACGCTGC
>DBGBJN010000170.1:0-21273 GCA_048449885.1 Collinsella sp. | reverse complement strand
GCGGGAACAAGGTGGTCACCCGTCGTCGTCGAGCAGACGATCAGATCCAGCTGGCTCGCGTCGATTCCGGACACCTGGAGTGCCCGCTCGCTCGCCGCTACGGCAAGGTCGTCAAGTGACTCGGTGGTGCAGACGTGGCGGCTCTTGATACCTGTGCGAGTAAAAATCCACTCATCCGAGGTATCGAGGAACTCAGACAGCTCGTCATTGGAAACACTGCGCTCAGGAAGTGCCGAACCTGTTCCAAGAATCGTGAAACCCATCACTAACCTCCTTTGAGTTGTTGACGTGTTTACATCGACCAAGAGAGGATAACGCATTTCAGTCTTTGTTGACGTGTTAACATTAAATTGTCCAAATGCGACAAAGGCTTCACATTGTGTCTATCTCTCGACACCATTGCGTCATTCACTTATTCAATAAGGAGGTAGCAGCCGCTATGGATGCCCAATTAACGATTGTCGACGTAACCGGATCGACCAACGATGACCTGCTCGAGGCAGGAAAACAGGGTGCGCCGCACGGCACAGGACTTGCCGCCCGCGCGCAAACGGCAGGACGCGGCCGGCGCGGCCACAAGTGGGATTCAACCGCCGGCAACCTATTGCTTTCGATTGTCCTGCGTCCATGCGTTAATCCCGCAAAGTACTCTGGTCTTGCCGCCGTCAGCGGCCTAGCGGTGCTCGAAGCACTCGAAAAGCAGGGTCTTGCAAACGAGATTCGCCTTAAATGGCCCAACGACCTGGTCGCGCGAGGACGCAAGCTCGGCGGCATTCTGGTCGAGGCCGCACGCGATAACGAAGGCAAACCTTTCGCCGTCTGCGGCATTGGTGTCAACGTAAACTACACGCCCCAAGAGGTGCCCGATGGCGGCCTGGCGGCAATTGGCCTCTCGGACCTCAACGAGAGCGTTCCCGCCGTCGACATGCTCCTCGATGAGGTCTATCACGCAGTTATAGACGCTGTAGATACCTGGGCAGAGCGCCTCAACGCCAAGGAAGAAGACGCCGGTCCGCTCGCGCCCGTCCACAGCGAATATGTCACTCACCTCAATTGGATTGGAGAGCACGTTATCGCCCGCTCCCCCGCAGCAAACGAACTGGCACGCGGCATCTTTAAAACCGTCGACGCCTTTGGTCGCGCGTGCATCGAGACGGAAGACGGCTTTAGGTCCTTCCATTTTGAGGAGGCATCGCTGCGCCCCTTAAGCGATTAGGGCGCCGCAGCCGTCGGCTCGGCAGCATTACCCGGCAGTCCAAACCAACATTCAAACAAAAGAGCCCCGCTACCGTAATGGCAGCGGGGCTCTTTAAGCTATGAGCGATATCGCTTAGAGCTTGATGTCGATGTCGACGCCAGCGGGGAGGTCGAGACGCATGAGCGAATCAACGGTGCCCGAGGTGGGGTCGAGGATGTCGATGAGGCGCTTGTGGGTGCGCATCTCGAACTGCTCACGGGAGTCCTTGTTCACGTGCGGCGAGCGGATAACCGTGTACAGGTTGCGCTCGGTGGGCAGGGGGACAGGACCGGAAACGCGAGCGCCGGTCTTCTGAGCGGTCTCGACGATGAGCTTCGCGGACTGATCGACGACCTCGTGATCATAGCCCTTGAGGCGAATGCGGATCTTCTGGGTAGCCAACTTAAACCTCCAAAGAGTGCGAGAGATGTTCTCGCGGATTACGTAACAGGGAGCTCGAACTTAGGCGTTCTTGCTCATGACCTCGTCCACGATGGACTTGGGCGCGGGCTCATAAGAGTCGAACTGCATCGTGTAGGATGCACGGCCCTGGGTCTGGGAGCGAAGGTCGGTAGCGTAACCGAACATCTCGCCCAGCGGCACCTTGGCACGGATGAGTTTGCTGTTCTTGCGATCCTCCATGCCCTCGATCTTGCCGCGGCGACCGGAGAGGTTGCCCATAACGTCGCCCATGTACTGCTCAGGGGTCTCGACCTCGACAGCCATGATCGGCTCGAGCAGCTGCGGATCGGACTTCTTGAGGGCGTCCTTGATAGCCATGGAACCGGCGATCTTGAAGGCGGCCTCGGAGGAGTCGACCTCGTGGTAAGAACCGTCGAACAGGGTGACCTTAACGTCGAGGACCGGGAAGCCGGCGATAACACCGGTGTTCAGGGCCTCCTGGATGCCCTTGTCGATGGACGGGATGTACTCCTTGGGCACGACGCCGCCGACGATAGCGTTGACGAACTCGTAGCCGAAGCCCTCCTCCATCTTCTCGAGCTTGATGACGGCATGGCCGTACTGACCGCGACCGCCGGACTGACGGACGAACTTGCCCTCAGCCTTCTCGACGTCGTGACCAGCGGTCTCGCGGTAGGCAACCTGGGGCTTACCAACGTTAGCGTCAACCTTGAACTCGCGGAGCAGACGGTCGACGATGATCTCGAGGTGCAGCTCGCCCATGCCGGCGATGATGGTCTGGCCGGTCTCGTGGTTGGTGGACACCTGGAAGGTCGGGTCCTCCTCGGCGAGCTTGGTCAGAGCCAGGGACATCTTGTCCTGCTCGGCCTTGGTCTTGGGCTCGATGGCAACGTCGATAACGGGCTTAGCGAACTCGATCTTCTCGAGGACGATCTCCTTGCCCTCGGCGCACAGGGTGTCACCGGTGGTGGAGTTCTTGAAGCCGACGCAAGCGACGATGTCGCCAGCGGCAGCGTCGTCACGGTCGATACGCTCGGCGGCGTTCATCTCGAGGATGCGGCCGAGGCGCTCGCGCTGACCGTTGGAAGCGTTGACCACGTAGGAGCCGGACTCGGCGCGGCCGGAGTAAACGCGGACATAGGTGAGCTTACCGACGAACGGGTCGGTCATGATCTTGAAGACCAGGCCGGAGAAGGGCTCGTCGAAGGAAGGATGACGCTGAATCTCCTCGCCGGTGTCCGGATCGGTACCGGTGACGGCCTCGACGTCGAGCGGGCTGGGCAGGTAGTCGACGACAGCGTCGAGCAGCTCCTGAACGCCCTTGTTTTTGTAGGCGGAACCCACGAAGACGAGGTTGAGCTCGTTGGCCAGAACGCCCTTACGCAGAGCCGCCTTGAGCTCCTCGACGGTGAAGTCCTCCTCCATGAGAATCTTCTCCATGAGCTCGTCGTCAAAGCTGGCAGCAGCGTCGAGGAGCTCCTCGCGCTTGGTGGCAGCGATGTCGGCAAACTCAGCCGGGATCTCGTCCATCGGCTCGGGGTAGGTCATGCCCTTCTCGTCGGCCTTGAAGTCCCATGCAGTCATGGTGACCAGGTCGATGACGCCCCAGAAGTTGTCCTCGGCGCCCATCGGGACCTGAGCGGCCACGGCGTTAGCGTCGAGACGATCCTTCATGGTCTCGATAGCGTTGAAGAAGTCAGCGCCCACGCGGTCATACTTGTTGATGAAGGCGATGCGGGGGACGTTGAAGGTAGAAGCCTGACGCCAAACGGTCTCAGACTGGGGCTGAACGCCGGCAACGGCGTCGAAGACGGCGACAGCGCCATCGAGGACGCGCAGGCAGCGCTCGACCTCGGCGGTGAAGTCAACGTGGCCCGGAGTGTCGATGATCTGGATGCGGTAGTCCTTACCGTCCTTGTTCCAGAAGCACGTGGTAGCAGCGGAGGTAATGGTTACGCCGCGCTCCTGCTCCTGAACCATCCAGTCCATGGTGGCAGCGCCCTCATGGACCTCACCGATCTTGTGGGTCTTACCGGTGTAGTAAAGAATACGCTCGGTCGTGGTGGTCTTACCGGCATCGATGTGGGCCATGATGCCGATGTTACGGGTATCGGAAAGCTTGTACTTAGGCTTAGCCATGTTAGTTCCTTACCTTAACTTACCAACGATAGTGAGAGAACGCGCGGTTGGCCTCGGCCATCTTGAAGACGTCCTCACGCTTCTTGACGGAAGCGCCCAGGCCGTTGGAAGCGTCGAGGATCTCGTTGGCGAGACGCTCGGCCATGGTCTTCTCCTTGCGAGCGCGGGAGAAGTTGACGATCCAGCGGATACCCAAAGCGGTGGAACGACGGGAGTTGACCTCCATCGGGACCTGATAGGTAGCGCCACCGACACGCTTGGGCTTAACCTCGAGCGTGGGCTTGACGTTGTCCATAGCCTTCTTGAAGGTAGCGAGAGCGTCGCCACCCTCGGACTTCTCGGCAACGATCTCGAAAGCGGTGTAAACGATGCGCTCAGCGGTGGCCTTCTTGCCGTCAAGAAGGACCTTGTTGATGAGCTGAGTCACCAGGCGGTTGTTGTAAACGGCGTCAGGCTGAACCTCACGACGATTAGCTGCTGCACGACGCGGCATGTGAAATCTCCTTAAGTGTCTACCGTGCGGCGCTTAGGCGGCACACGGCGAAAGTATCAAAACGTTATCTGGCTTATTTGGCCTTGGGGCGCTTAGCACCGTACTTGGAACGGGCCTGCATACGGTTCTGGACCGGAGCAGCGTCGTAGGCGCCACGGATGACGTGATAACGGACACCAGGGAGGTCACGGACACGACCGCCGCGGACGAGCACGATGGAGTGCTCCTGCAGGTTGTGGCCCTCACCCGGGATGTAAGCAGTAACTTCGATGCCGTTGACGAGGCGAACACGGGCAACCTTACGAAGAGCCGAGTTCGGCTTCTTGGGGCTCGTGGTGAAGACGCGGGTGCACACGCCGCGCTTCTGGGAGTTGTGCTGCAGAGCAGCGTTCTTGGACTTCTTGGGCACGGAACGACGGCCCTGGCGAACCAGCTGGTTAATAGTAGGCAAAGCGTACTCCTTCTCGAATGATTCCAGCTTTCTGTAAAGTGCAACGGCTTGAATCGAGGGGTCAGCATCCCCCTACGAAACACGCAGTTCGATAGGATACGTGGCGTTAGCTGTGCCGTCAACAGACCACGCCGCCGGGCGTATCCCAAAATGAGCATATTTCCGCAAAGCCTACACAAAAGGAATCCCCTTTTGTGCGCAGGGGCGGATTCCCGGGCCGGGCGGCCTGCGGTTTTAGTTTGCTGCTCTACAGTCCTGGCTCGCACGGAGGCCACATTAAGTGGCCTCCGGCTCGTGCGGAACTCGCGACAAACTTAAACCGCAGGCCGCCCGGCCCGGGAATCCGGCGTGCTCGTCAGGGCAACGCTACCTGCCAAAAAGGGACAGGTTTATTTTGGTCGGTTTTATCTGGGGAAACGTCACGCTCCAGCGGTAATCTGCTCTCATCTGTCGCTTGGAAATCGGCGGCGTTTCCATTTAACGCAAAAGAGGCCGCTTCCCCTAGTAGGAAGCGGCCTCAAACCTTACGAATAGACGATAGTAAAGGGCTCTTCCGTTTCGGTCTCTCCTGTTGACGTGCACCTCGTGCCCTCAAGCGTTACTGAGACCACTTGGTCGACATCAATCAACTTCGTTGGCACCCAGATGTTCTCTCCGCTATTGCGCGTATAAGAAAAATATAAGTTGAACGCCCCTGCGTCGTCATCTTCGATAATCTGCTCCGATCCATCCTTGTAGGTAACGGTCAACTTCTTCGTGACTGCGTCAATGCCCAGATCATCGATGTGTGTCTGGATAGAAAACGGGCTGATCTCGAGAGGCGAGTCATCGGAGCGGAGTTCCTTTGTATCGACGTACGCTCCAACGCTAAACTCGGGCGTCGATGCCTCGAACGGCTTCGCATCCTCGCCTTCGCCCTCGGTCCACGAGATATTCCAGGTGACCGCATGTTGAAAACCTCGCTCGCGATCCATAGAAGCAAAGTACATCGTGCCATTAATGACCGTGTCGCTTGATGTGTCCTTATCAATGGTGCAGCGTGTGTCAGCCCATTCCTCGCCGAAGTTCATGCTGGGCGTGCCGATGCCTTGTTCTTCTTCACCATAGAGAACAAGTTCGCCTGTCTCTGCTGCCGGCTTGTAGTAGTTAACGCCATTTGGATTGGACAGCGTAAACGTCACGGCACCGCAACCGTTTTTATCGATAGCCATCTCATGGATATCAAGCGTATAGCCGTTACCCTCGACGGACAGATTAACCTTCTGGACTGTGCCCTCCAGGCTTTGGGGCGCAATGCCGTCACCAAACTCTCTGGTGTAGGTGTATTTAGTCCCCGATGAACCGCCGTTGGTCCAGGTAATGGAATCCCCGTTGCCGTGGTTTCCCCAGGCTGAGGCAAAATAGCTGGAATTGATAACTGCGTAGGCGACCCCTCCGGTCGCCAACACTCCGACAAGACATCCGATTACGGCAACATAGAGAGGCTTCGCGTGGCCCTTTCGATGAAGCGGCTCACCCGCAGCAGTATTAAGGACGCGATCTGCAAGATTGCTATCGGCTTGGATGGACTCGAAGGCCTGCTTGATTTGATTGGATTTCACGGTCGCCCTCCTCTAGGATGAATTTGAGCTTCGATCGACCACGAGCTAAACGCGTTCGAACGGTCGCGGCTGGCACATGCAGTAACTCGGCAATCTCTGAGGTCGAAAAGCCCAGATAGTAATAGAGCACGATGGGAACACGGAATCGCTCCGGAAGTCGCATAACGTCTGACAAGACCGCCTTGGTCTCATCCTGCGCCGCCGAAAGCGAATCGGCCAGGTTCTCAATATCCTCCACACGCCTCCATGGCTTTCGAAAGAGCGATTTACATTCATTGATCGTGACCCGGATAAGCCATCGACGAAGATGTTCCCAACTTTCAAAATGTCCATCGCTTTTAAGCAACTTAAGAAAGACATCCTGGGCAACATCGTCGGCGTCGGCACGATCGCGCAGGTACGTCAATGCGATTCGAAACACAACATCTCGGTGATCCTCGACCGCCTGTCTAAATGCTTGTTCTTCCATAATCACCTCCCGGTGACATTAATGATTCTTGCTGAGGCCCTCACCATAGATACGCTTTGACCGAACGAAATGTTTCAAATTCAAGCAGGAATAACCTATCAAAATGACTCTGTCCCTTATTGGCAAGGGATCAACGGAACGCAACAGGTTGAGCATACGCAAGCGAGCGGCCCCCAGAGCGTACAAGGTGGCATGAAAAAGGCAGGGCATTGACCTTTTGGCCATGCCCTGCCTTTTGAATGACAGATTGTAGCTCTGGGGGCCGCGCAGCGACGGAGGTCGCCGCCGTTCGTTAGAACGGCGGAACTAATTACTCCTCGTCGTTGTCCTTGGCCTCTTCGGCGTCGTCGGTGTCCACGAGCTGGTTGAGCAGCTCGTCGAGGGACGCCATGTCCTCGTTGATGGCACCGTTGGCGGGAGCCTTCTTGTCGTCGATCGGGGCGCCCAGGAGCTCCTCGTCGGCGTCGGCGTGATGCGTCGGCGCGGCGGAGGTGCCCAGCAGGATGTCGTCCGGACCGTCGGGGCTAAAGACCATCTGCAGCAGCTGCGAGAGGTCTTCCTCGTCGGCAACGTCGTCGTTGTTCTCGAGGATGTAGAGCAGGTCGTGGGCCTCCAGGCCGTCACGGAGCTCCTCGATCGCCTTGGCACCGATGCCATCGATGCGCAGCAGATCTTCCTCGGACTTGCCGACCAGGTCGCCGACCGTCTCGATGCCGACCTCGCTGAACTTGTTGGTCCAGCGCTGCGACACGCCCAGGTCGTCGAACAGGTACAGGCGAGCCTTCTCGGCGGAGATGGTGTGGCCGTTGCGGGTGAACGAACCGTCAGCACCACCGAACTCGTCGTAGCCGGCCCAGTCGAGCTGCTGCGGGAGCTGCTCGTCCAGGTCCTTGAGCTCCACCGGAGCCCACTCGGGCAGCGACTTGGCGTTGGGCGAAGCCGGACCGTCGATGTCCACGTAGCCGTCGGCCGTGCGATACGTCAGCTTGGCGTTGGCGTACGGCTTGAGGCCAGTACCAGCCGGGATCTTCTTACCGACGATGACGTTGGACTTAAGGTCGAGCAGGTGGTCAACCTTGCCCTCGATGGCGGCCTCGGTAAGGACGCCGGCGGTACGGATGAACGAAGCGCTCGACAGCCAGGAGTCGATGTTGGACGCGACCTTGAGCGTACCCAGGATGACGGGCTCGGCCACAGGAGCCTGACCGCCCAGACGGGCAACGCGCTCGACCTCGTCGGCGAACTCGTAGCGATCGACGTACTGACCAAGCAGGTACTTGGAGTCACCGGGGTTGGTGATCTGAACGCGACGCAGCATCTGACGTGCGAGCACCTCGATGTGCTTGTCGTTCAGGTCGACGCCCTGGCTGGTGTAGACGTCCTTGACGCTCTCGACGAAGGTGTGCATCGTCGACTCGATGTCGGTCAGCTTGCGCAGGTTGCGGAAGTTGACGAAGCCCTTGGTGATCTGGTCGCCGGCGCGAACCTCGCAGCCGTCCTCGATCTCGGGCATAAAGCGCACCGAAGCGGGGACGCGACGCTCGTCGAGAACACGGGTGTGATCCTCGGAGTCAGTGAGCGTCAGCACGTACTCGGACTTCTCGGGCTTAATCGAGAGGTGACCGGAGTACGGAGCCAGCTCGGCCTCGCGACCCAGAATCTTCTCGTTGACGTTGCCGACGATATCGAACATACGGCTGACCGTAGGCAGACCCTGCGTAATATCGTCGACGCCAGCGACGCCGCCGGAGTGAATGGTACGCATCGTAAGCTGCGTACCGGGCTCGCCGATGGACTGGGCGGCAATAATGCCGACGGCAGTACCGATGGCGACCGGACGACGGGTGGAAAGATCCCAGCCGTAGCACTTCTGGCACACGCCGTACTTGGAGCGGCAGGTGAGCAGCGCGCGAAGCTTGACCTTCTTGAGACCCGCATCGACCATCTTCTGGATGTCGGCGACCTTCTCGATGTAGCCGTCCTGCTCAAAGAGCACGGTGCCATCGGGAGCCACGACGTCCTCAATGAAGCAACGGCCGACGAGGTCGGTGTTGAGGTCGGTGGTGCCGGGGATGATGAGGTTGTAGGTGACGCCCTCGTGCGTACCGCAGTCCTCCTCGCGGACGATGACGTCCTGGGCCACGTCGACCAGACGACGGGTCAGGTAACCAGAGTCCGAGGTGTGGGATGCGGTATCGACCAGGCCCTTACGGGCGCCGTAGGTCGAAATGAAGTACTCGAGCGGCAGCAGGCCCTCGCGGAAGTTCGCCTTAATGGGAAGGTCGATCGTCTCGCCGGACATGTCTGCCATCAGGCCACGCATGCCGCCGAGCTGACGCAGCTGGGTCTTAGAACCACGGGCGCCGGAGTCGGCCATCATGTACAGCGGGTTCTCCTCGTCGAACATGTCGAGCATGAGCGCTGCGACCTTGTCGGTACAAGCGGTCCACTCGTTAACGACTTCGATGTGGCGCTCCGTCTCGTTGATGAAGCCCTCCTCGAAGTACTCGTTGATCTGGTCGACGTTGGCCTGGGCGCGATCGAGCAGCTCCTGCTTCTCGGCAGGGATGAGAGCGTCCCACACCGAGATGGTGAGGCCAGCGCGGGTAGCGTAGTGGAAGCCGGAGTACTTGATAGCGTCGAGGATCGGGCCGACCTTGGCCTCGGGGTAACGATCGCAGCAGTCGGCAACCAGCTTGGCCACATCGCCCTTGACCATCTTGTAGTTCATGAACTCGTAGTCTTCGGGCAGGCACTGGCGGTTGAAGATGATGCGGCCGATAGAGGTCTCGAAGCGCGCGGTCTTGTTGCCGGTGACATCGTAGTCGACAAACTCGTTCTTGCCGTTCTTGACGCGGAAGATACGGGTGCCGTCCTCGTTGATGACGTTGGCATCGGCAGCGGACACGCGGACCTGGATCTTGGCCTGCATGTCGACCTCGGAGCGGCAGTCATAGGCGTGCAGCGCGTCATCGAAGCTGGCGAACACGTGGTTCTCACCCGGCAGACCCTCGCGGACCTGGGTGAGGTAGTACACACCAATGATCATGTCCTGCGAGGGGATGTTAACCGGCTTGCCGGATGCCGGCGAGCGCAGGTTGTTCGCAGAGAGCATGAGCACGCGAGCCTCGGCCTGAGCCTGGCTGGACAGCGGCACGTGGACAGACATCTGGTCGCCGTCGAAGTCGGCGTTGAAGGGCGAGCAGACCAGCGGGTGCAGGTGGATAGCCTTGCCCTCGACCAGCACCGGCTCAAAGGCCTGGATGGACAGACGGTGCAGGGTCGGTGCACGGTTGAGCAGCACGACGCGGCCGTCGATGACCTCTTCGAGGATATCCCACACAAAGGTGGCACCGCGGTCGATAGCGCGCTTGGCGCCCTTGATGTTCTCGACCTTGCCAAGCTCGACCAGGCGCTTCATAACGAAGGGCTTGAAGAGCTCCAGCGCCATGGTCTTGGGCAGACCGCACTGGTGCAGCAGCAGCTTGGGGTCGGTAACGATGACTGAACGGCCGGAGTAGTCGACACGCTTGCCCAGCAGGTTCTGACGGAAACGACCCTGCTTGCCCTTGAGAGCCTCGGCGAGCGACTTGAGCGGGCGACCGCCACGGCCAGAGACCGGGCGACCACGACGGCCGTTGTCGAACAGGGCGTCCACGGACTCCTGGAGCATGCGCTTCTCGTTGTTCACGATGATCGCAGGGGCGTCCAGGTCGAGCAGGCGCTTGAGTCGGTTGTTACGGTTGATCACGCGACGATACAGGTCGTTGAGGTCGGACGCGGCGAAGCGGCCACCGTCGAGCTGGACCATCGGGCGCAGATCGGGCGGAATGACCGGGATGACGTCCAGAATCATGTTCGCGGGGCTGTTGCCGCCCTTCAGGAAGGCGTCAACGACCTCGAGGCGCTTGACGGCCTTCTCGCGCTTCTGCTTCTGGGAGTCCTCGTCGGCGATGATGGCCTTGAGCTTCTCGGCCTCGGAGGGGAGGTCGATGGCAGCGAGCAGGTCGCGGACGGCCTCGGCACCCATGCCACCCTTGAAGTACATGGAGTAGTAACGGGTCATCTCGCGGAACAGCGGCTCATCGGAGATGAGGTCGCGCTCGGTGAGCTTCATGAAGGCGTTGAAGGCGTCCGTGCGGAGCTGCTTCTCGTCCTTGCACTCTTCCTCGATGTCGACGATGCCAGAGGCGATCTCCTCGGGGGTCAGCGGCTCCTCGTCGGAGAACTCGTCAAAGTTCTCGGGGTTGCCCTGCTCCTTGAGGGACTCGATCTGGCGAGCGCACTCGGCATCGATCTCTTCCAGATCGGCGGCGAGCTCCTCGCGCAGGTCGTCAGCGTCAGCCTCGCGAGCCTCGTAGTCAACCTCGGTGATGATGTAGCTGGCAAAGTACAGAACCTTCTCGAGGTCCTTGGACTTGATGTCGAGCATACGGCTCATCGGGAAGCTCGTGGGGCTCTTGAAGTACCAGATGTGGGACACGGGAGCGGCGAGCTCGATGTGGCCCATGCGGTCGCGACGCACCTTGGCCGAGGTGACCTCGACGCCGCAGCGCTCGCAGACGATGCCCTTGAAGCGGATGCCCTTGTACTTGCCGCAGGAGCACTCCCAGTCCTTGGCGGGACCGAAGATCTTCTCGCAAAACAGGCCGTCCTTCTCGGGCTTGAGGGTACGGTAATTGATGGTCTCCGGCTTCTTGACCTCACCGTGCGACCAGGAACGGATCTGGTCGGCGGAGGCAAGGGAGATCTTTACCGAGTCAAAATCAGTAGCTTCGAAATCTGCCACAGTCAACTACTCCTTATCAGTGGTCGTGGCGGCGACAGCCTCGGGTGCCTCGGCGGTCTCGGTATCCTGGGCCTCGACGTCGGCGTCAACGCCGGCGAGCGCAGCCAGGTCATCGAGGGCAGAGGTCTCCTCGGCGGTCACAGGTGCGGAGGCGTCCTCGTCGGCATCGTGCATGGGCTCGATGTCCAGTGCGAGGGAGCGAATCTCCTTGACGAGAACCTTGAAGGACTCGGGGATACCCGGGACAGGAACGTTCTCGCCCTTGACGATGGACTCGTAGGTCTTGACGCGGCCCACGGTATCGTCGGACTTGACGGTCAGGATCTCCTGCAGGACGTTGGAAGCACCGTAAGCGTACAGTGCCCAAACTTCCATCTCGCCGAAGCGCTGGCCGCCGAACTGAGCCTTGCCGCCCAGAGGCTGCTGGGTAACCAGGCTGTAAGGGCCGGTCGAACGGGCGTGGATCTTGTCGTCGACCATGTGGCCGAGCTTGAGGATGTAGGACGTACCCACGGTAATGGGCTCGCGGAACTCCTCGCCGGTGCGGCCGTCGAACAGGCGGGTCTTGCCACGCTCGTCAAGCTGAGTGACAAACTCGGGGCGCATGTGATCGCCAAAGGCAGCGGTAGCCTTGTTGAGCATGTTCTTGTTGGCGCGACGGATGACCTCGGCGATCTCATCCTCCTTGGCGCCGTCGAAGACAGGCGTCGCGGTGAAGAACGGACCGGGAACATACTTGTCGGAATCTGCATTCTCGGTATCCCAACCGCAGGCAGCAGCCCAGCCAAGGTGGCACTCGAGCAGCTGGCCGACGTTCATACGCGAAGGAACGCCCAGCGGGTTGAGGATAACGTCGATCGGGGTACCGTCAGCCATGTAGGGCATGTCCTCGACCGGCAGAACGTTACAGATAACACCCTTGTTGCCGTGGCGGCCGGCGATCTTATCGCCCTGCTGGATCTTACGACGCTGGGCGACGTAGACGCGCACCTGCTCGTTGACGCCGGGGGCCAGGTCGTCGCCGTTCTCGCGGCTAAAGCGGACGACGTCGATGACGCGGCCGTAAGCGCCGTGAGGCATCTTAAGGGAGGTGTCGCGAACGTCGTGAGCCTTGGCACCGAAGATGGCGCGCAGCAGGCGCTCCTCGGCGGTCAGAGCGCTCTCGCCCTTAGGCGTGACCTTGCCGACCAGGATGTCGCCAGGGCCGACCTCGGCGCCGATGCGGATGATGCCGTCCTCGTCGAGGTTGGCAAGCATGTCCTCGGAGAGGTTCGGGATCTCGCGGGTGATCTCCTCGGGGCCGAGCTTGGTGTCGCGGGCGTCGATCTCGTGACGGGTGATGTTGATGGTCGTCAGCAGGTCCTCGGCCACCAGGCGCTCGGACACGACGATACCGTCCTCGTAGTTGAAGCCTTCCCACGGCATGTATGCCACGGTGAGGTTCTGACCCAGTGCGAGCTCGCCATGATCGGTCGAAGGACCGTCAGCCAGGGGCTCGCCCTGCTCAACGGTGTCACCGACGCGCACGAGCGGACGGTGGTTGATGCAGGTGGACTGGTTGGAGCGCTGGTACTTGGCCAGGTGATACTCGTCCATGCCGCCGGCATGCTTGACGATGATCTTGGCGGCGTCGGCAAAGATGACCTCGCCGGCATTCTTGGCCAGGGTGACCTCGCCGGAGTCCAGGGCGGCGCGACGCTCCATGCCGGTACCGACATAGGGAGCGGCAGGGTGAACCAGCGGCACGGCCTGACGCTGCATGTTAGCGCCCATCAGCGTACGCTTGGCGTCGTCGTGCTCGAGGAACGGAATCAGCGTGGCTGCGACGGAGAGCATCTGACGCGGCGAGACGTCCATGTAGTCGACGTCCTCGACAGGCACGTCGGCGGGAGCGCCGAAGGAGCCGTCGAAGTCTCGGGTACGGGCAATCACGGTGTGCGGGCGGACAAGCTTGCCCTCGGCATCGGTCGTGATGAACTCGTTGGTCTTGGGATCGAGCGGCGTGTTGGCCGGCGCAATGACGTGCTTCTCTTCCTCGTCAGCGGTCATCCAGTCGATCTGGTCGGTGGCAACGCCGTTCTCGACGCGGCGGAACGGAGCCTCGATGAAGCCGTACTCGTTGACGCGGGCGTAGAGGGCGAGCGAGCCGATCAGGCCGATGTTGGGGCCTTCGGGGGTCTCGATCGGGCACATGCGGCTGTAGTGCGAGTTGTGAACGTCGCGGACGGCCGTCGGCACGTTGGTGCGGCGGCTGGAGCCGGACTTGTGGCCGGCAAGACCGCCAGGGCCGAGTGCGGACAGACGGCGCTTGTGGGTCAGACCGGTCAGGGGGTTCGCCTGGTCCATGAACTGCGAGAGCTGCGAGGAACCGAAGAACTCCTTGATGGAGGCCACGATCGGGCGGATGTTGATGAGCGACTGCGGGGTGATCTCGTCGATGTCCTGGGAGCTCATGCGCTCACGGACGACGCGCTCCATACGGCTCATGCCGATACGGAACTGGTTGGCGACGAGCTCGCCGACGGTGCGGATGCGGCGGTTGCCAAAGTGGTCGATGTCGTCGACCTTGAAGCCCTGCTCGCCGGCAGCGAGGGACAGCAGGTAGCGCAGCGTCGCGACGATATCCTCGTCGGTGAGCACCGTGACCTCTTCCTCGGTGGTGAGGTTGAGCTTCTTGTTGACCTTGTAGCGACCGACGCGGGCCAGATCGTAGCGCTGCGGGTTGAAGAGCAGGCCCTCGAGCAGGCTGCGGGAAGCGTCCACGGTGGGAGGCTCGCCCGGGCGCAGGCGACGGTAGATCTCGATAAGGGCATCCTCGCGGGTGAGGGCGGTGTCGCGCTCCAGGGTGCGCTTGATCACATCGGAGTTGCCGAGCAGCTCGATGATGTCGTCGTTGGTGACGGCAATGCCAAGGGCGCGCAGGAACATCGTGGCACTCTGCTTGCGCTTACGGTCGATGGAGACCATGAGCTGGTCGCGCTTGTCGACCTCAAACTCAAGCCAGGCACCGCGGGACGGGATGATCTGGGCCTTGTAGATCTGCTTGCCCGAATCCATCTCGGAGCTGTAGTACACGCCCGGGGAACGGACGAGCTGCGAAACGACGATACGCTCGGTACCGTTGATGATGAAGGTGCCCTGATCGGTCATCATGGGGAAGTCGCCCATAAAGACGAGCTGCTCCTTGATCTCGCCGGTCTCCTTGTTGGTGAGACGGACGTCGGTCAGGAGCGGAGCCTGATAGGTCATGTCCTTCTCGCGGCACTCCTCGACGGTGTGCGCGGGGTCGCCGAACTGATGCTCGCCGAAGGTAACCTCGAGAACATGGTTCTGGCTCTGGATGGGGCTGGATTCCTTGAACGCCTCACGAAGGCCCTCGTCCTTAAAACGCTCAAAGGATTCCCTTTGAACAGAGATAAGGTTGGGGAGCTCCATGGCCTCCGGGATTTTCCCGAAGCTGACGCGCTTGCGCTCAGTGGCAGTGTATGCGTAGGTCACCAGGTTTTTCCTCCTTCACGGAAATGCTCGGTGGGTTGGCGAGGCATAGCTTCGCCAGTTATCGCAACCTAATAGTTTATCAGGTACCGACCGTTGGGCAAGAAAAGCCTTGACGCGATTGAGTTTTTGGAGTAGCAAAGTTTTTCGACAGAAAACACGCAGGTAGATGGGTGTGTATCGAACATCTGTTCATATATTTTCTGTGAACAGAGAGCCAGCAATCGCAGCTCTTATAAAAAACGGGCGCGAACCGAGGTCCGCGCCCGTAAATGTCGATGCCCGAAGGCTTACTTGCGCATCAATCCGCCACGCTCGTCGATGGCATCCCAGAAGGCATCGGCAAAGCGGGGGTCGCTTGCAGCCATGAGGGCGTTGGTGGCCATCCAGCCAGAGGGAGTGCCGGTGTCGTAGCCCGACAGCGGGTCGATGACGACAGCGTACATGGCCTCGCGATCGAGCGAACGGGCCATGGCGTCGGTGAGCTGGATCTCGCCGCCCTTGCCGGCCTGCTGATCTGCCAGCAGGTCCATGACCAGCGGGCTTAGCAGATAGCGGCCGACGATGTACAGGTTGGACGGAGCAGCCTCGGGAGCGGGCTTCTCGACCAGACCGCCGATGCGCCAGACAGCGCCCGGCTCTGCATCGGCAACGTCCTCGGCGCCCTCGAGCGAACCGACGCGCTCGCCGGCGATAACGCCGTAGCGGCTGACTTCCTCGGGCGAGCAAGCAGCGACGGCGATAACCGAAGCTCCACCGTGCTCCTTGGAAACGGCGAGCATCTTGTCGCAGATGTCGCGATTAGGCACAACGTAGTCGCCCAGAAGAACCAGGAAGTTCTCCCCCGCCACGGCGTCGGCAGCAGAGCGAATAGCATGGCCGAGGCCCTTGGGCTCGTACTGATAACGGAAGTCGACCGGCATACCGCCAGCGTGGGCGACGGCATCGGCATAGGCGTTCTTGCCGCGCTCGCGCAGCAGGTTCTCGAGCGAGCGATCGGGCTGGAAGTAGTTCAGTAGCTCGGGCTTACCGGGAGATGTAACGATGATGGCGTCGTCGACTTCCTCGGGGTCGAGCGCCTCCTCGACGACGTACTGAATGACGGGCTTGTCGAGCACCGGCAGCATCTCTTTGGGCGTGCACTTGGTGCCAGGCAGAAAACGCGTGCCAAGACCGGCGGCGGGGATGATTGCCTTCATGTTATTCAAAGATCCTTTCGCAGGCGCAAAAGCGCCCCATGCGTGCGGCACACAGCCGCAGACCAAATTGCGATACCCAAGCATCTTACCGCTGGAACTATATGTCGCTACAAGGCAGAGACAATTCTTCAGCAGGTCAACGCAAATTATTGCTCGAATGGTGCAATTTTATTGCCCAACGGCAGGGTACCCGATACGACGCAAATCACAGGATATGGCAGTTTGAGCTACCGATGTCGAGGGACCGAAAAACAAAAAAGACGGGGCTCGCAATGCGAACCCCGTCTGCAAAGAAATCTGGCGAGAAAGCCTGATTACTTGAGGGTGACAGCAGCGCCAGCAGCCTCGAGCTTCTCCTTGGCAGCCTCGGCGTCCTCCTTCTTGGCACCCTCGAGAACAGCCTTGGGAGCGCCCTCGACGACCTCCTTGGCCTCCTTCAGGCCAAGGTTGGTGAGCTCACGGACGGCCTTGATGACCTGGATCTTGTTGTCGCCGAAGCCCTCGAGCACGACGTCAAACTCGGTCTTCTCCTCGGCCTCAGCAGCGCCAGCAGCGGGAGCGGCGACAACAGCGGCAGGAGCAGCGGCGGAAACGCCGAAGGTGTCCTCGATAGCCTTGACGAGCTCGGAAGCCTCGAGAAGGGTCATTTCCTTAAGAGCATCGATGATCTCATCGGTGGTAAGCTTAGCCATTTCTAAGTCCTTTCGGTTTCCGTGCGGATGCACGGAGATCAGTTAAAACACAGCGCGAATGCGCCAGGGGTGCGGCGTTGCCGCCGCGGGTGAAAACAGCAACTAGGCTGCCTTCTGCTCGGAGACCTGCTGGATCGAACGAGCGAGACCAGAGGAAACGCCGTTGACGCAGACAGCGATGTCGCGAGCGAAACCGGAGATGAGACCGGCGATCTGGCCGAGAAGCTGATCCTTGGTGGGCAGCTCGGCGATAGCCTTAACATCATCAGCGGAAACGGCCTTGCCGTCGGAGATACCGCCCTTGATCTCAAGGACGCCCTTGGACTGAGCGGAGAAGTCCTTGAGGGCCTTAGCGGCCTCGACCGGCTCGGACTCGTAGAACACATAAGCGACGGGGCCGGCGAGGATCTCGTCGAGCTCGGGCTGCTCCTGGTTCTTGAGAGCGATCTTGACCAGGTTGTTCTTGTAGACCTTCATCTCGGCGCCGCACTCGCGAAGCTGATGACGCAGCTCCTGAGCCTGCTTAACCGTCAGACCGTTGTAGTTGACGACGAACAGACCGGCGTTCTCGGCGATACGGGACTCGATCTCTGCAACCTTGTCGATTTTGTACTGCTGGGGCATGAATTACACCTCCTCGAATTCTTTCCGGGCACGGTCCGCCACAAGGACGTGACGGGGGCATGTCCAAAAAGAAAGCCCCCGCGCTGCATGAGCGACGGGGGCGAGAAGACATATCTACTCGACCACCTCGGCTGGCGGGATATCCCATTAAGCTCGCGGGCGATGCCCGTTTGCACCGGCTGTCTCTGGCAGCGGATTCGTGCGTGAACCGAAAGTATTATGGCGGGGACCCCGGCGTCGGTCAACGGAAAACCGGGCTGCACACAATTCCACCATCCGGCACGCGCCGCCGAAGGCCAGGCGCAAGGTTTTCGCTCGGTCAAGTCCTGGCTCGCACGAAGAGCACATTAAGTGCTCTTCGGCTCGTGCGGAATCTACGAAAACCTTGTGCCTGGCCTTCGGCGGCGCGTGCCTGCGTTGACTTTGGGCAGCCCGGGTTTTCGTTGGCTGACGCCCCCACTCATAATGCTTGGGTCGGTGGGCTGATGTGTTGCGTCCCTGAGGGCTACAGGGTTGAAACGAAGTTGGACAGGCGGGCTAGTCCTTCGTCTAGGTCTTTGTCGGAGACGCAGTAGCTTAGGCGGATGTGGCCTTCGGTTCCGAAGCAGTCTCCCGGGACTAGGGCTACGTTGGCCTCTTTGATGGCTTTGATGCAGAAGCCCTCGCTGGTTAGGCCGAACTTTTTGATGCTCGGGAAAGTGTAGAAGGCTCCTGCGGGCTCTACTACGTCGAGGCCCATGGCGTCTAAAGCTGCGAGCACGCGTTCGCGACGGGCTCGGTAGACTTTGAGCATGGGGGTTGGGTCGACGGTGAGGGCTCGGGCTGCGGCGTCCATCTCGAAGGAGACGGCGCTCGATACTAGGTATTGGTGAGCTTTTGCGATCTCGGCGATGACGGGGGTTGCCGCTGCGAGCCAGCCCAGGCGCCAGCCGGTCATGGCCCAGGGTTTGGAGAAGCTCTCGATGACTACTGTCTGCTCGCGTAGCTCCGGGTGGCACTGGGCAAAGCGCTCGTAGCCATCCACATAGACCAGGCGGTTGTATACGTCGTCGCAGACCACGTAGATGCCCGCCTGCTCTGCCACGTGTGCCACGGCGTCGAGCGACGCCGCGTTGAGGATGCAACCCGTGGGATTGTTGGGCGAGCAGATGACGATGGCCTTGGTCGCCGGCGTCACGCAGGCACGAAGCGCCTCCTCATCAATCTGGAATTGCGCAGGCTCCGTATCCACAAAGACCGCTTTGGCGTGGTTGGCCACGACGATGCTCTCGTACAGGCCAAAGGCCGGCGTGGGGATGATGACCTCGTCGCCGGGGTTGAGCATAGCCATGAATGTTGCCGACAGGGCCTCGGTCGCGCCGTCGGTTAGGATGACCTCGTCAGCCGAAAACGTAAGGCCCGCGTCCCCCATGTAGGCAGATAACGCCTCACGCAGGGCGGGGCGACCGTTGTTGGGCGGATAGTGCGTGTCACCGCGGTCCAGTGCGGCGGTCACCTCGGCACTAATCACATCGGGCGTGGGAAAATCGGGCTCGCCAAGCGCAAGCGCGATGCACCCCGGGTGCTGGGCGGCGAGCGCGTTGATCCGGCGGATACCGGAGGGCTTGAGTGTGGCAAGCGAGGTATTCATGGACAGTCGCATGGCTTTCCTTTCGTAAGGGTTGCACTAGGATAGCGCGGCGTGGCGCCGCCAGACGGTGTAACCTAAACGGAAACCAACCGGAAAGGAGGCGGCATGGAGACGACCGCACGCGGCGATGCACCAAAAACGTTGCAGACCATTGCGTATATCAGCATTCCCAATAGCGCCGATCTTGATTTTTTGCTCTGGGACCTGCAGGATGCCATCGCCGCCTATACTCAGCTTTCCGGCACTGTACTCCCCCGCCCAGTCGGCTCGAAGGCAAATGACGCCGGCAGCGTTGCCGATGGCATCGTGCTGGCCATTGAAGACGTGGCTGACGATGAGACGTTGACAGCTATCGAGCAGGCGCTTGAGCGCTTTGGCAGTACGGGAGCGCGTGTCTATGCCGTGATTCGAGCCGCACAACGGGGCGCTGAGCAGGCGCGTGGGACCGCCGTTCGCCTGCACAAGGCATGTGAGCGCCATGACCAATTGTGGTGTGGCGGCGTTGCCATCTGCGCCGGCAGCGGCATCGCAGCGCTTCGCCATTCCCCACGTATGGGCCTCTTGCGCCGACCGTTTTCTGAGGCCATGGACAAGCTCGTGGGCGCCGTTCGTATGGGGTGTTCCGTCGAACACGCGCAGAAGCTCGGCGGCGCCGCAACGGGTGGCGTCGACACCGACGGCATGGTGCGCGCCACGCCTGCACTGCCCACACCGATCTGGCACGCCGTTATGAGGCATCTTGCCGAGCACTCAAACTGCTAAATCGAAAAAGCCTGCCAATCAGCGGCGCCGCTCCACCGCTCAACAAGCCGCTCCAGACGCCATGTCGCATTGGCGGGACTTGTCGAGGGCAGGACGATGGCAGGCAGCCCCGTCCGATCCTGCAAGTAGCGTTTGTAGAGTCGCCCTGCCGTGCCGCCGTTACAGACAACGGCCTCGATCGGCGCGGCATCGGTAATGCGCTCGATATGTGCCGGCACAACGTTGCGGATGCTTGCGTCGCTCGAGCCCTTAATGTCGCAGCTCTCAATCACATCCCACAGGGCCACGCCACCGTTCAACAGCATGGATCGCTTGGCGGCAATGGAGGCATCGAGCGTCGCGGGCTCACCGCTTGCCAAAGGATCGCCCTCGTTGGGCGGCACAGGCATACCGAGGCACGTGGCCATCACACGCCAAAAGCGATTCTGAGGGTTGCCGTAATAAAAGGCATTGGCGCGCGAAAGCACCGAGGGAAACGACCCCAGCACCAAAACGCGCGAGCGCTCGTCAAACACGGGTTCAAACCCATGCTCAATATGTTGATAGCCCTCGTCAGACACGGCCATGGTCTAGGCTCTCAACAGATAGCGCACCTCGTAGGGTGCAAGCTCAAGGGTACCCGTCAGCTCGACCGTGGGCGCATCGTCGGCAAGCAGGTCGACAAAGGACCCGTTGAGCTCGCCGGCGCCAAAGGTGCAAGGCTCGCCCACGGCGTTCACCGCCACGAGCACCGTCGCGTCGTCGCAGGCGCGCTCGAACAGCAGCTGCTTGTTCTGGATCACCACGTTGCGATAGGCACCGTAGTTGAGGGCGCGCGCCGCCGCATCGTCTGTCGAGCGCAAGTGCGCGAGCTGCTTGACAAATGCCGTCAGCTCGTTGGGCGCAGGCTCATCGAGCGCAGGACGCAGCGCCCAGTCGCCATCGGGGCCGCCCTTTTCGCCGGCAATCCCCCACTCGCTGCCGTAGTAGAGGCACGGAATGCCCGGCATACCAAAGAGCATGCCGTAGGCGGGGCGCAGGCAGGACTTGTCGGTAAGGATGCTCGCCAGGCGCGGCACATCGTGGTTGTCGACAAACGACAGCAGATGCTTGCCACGATAAATGCACCACGGGTCACCGCCAAACTGGCGGTGCAGCGAATGGGCGATCTCGAACATGTTGACCGAGTTAAAGCTGGAGTACAGGCCCTTGTAGCACTCGTAGTTGGTGCAGGAGTCGAGCATCTCGTCGTTGACGATTTGGTTGTAGTCGCCGTGGAGCGTCTCGCCG
>DBGBJN010000169.1:0-8826 GCA_048449885.1 Collinsella sp. | reverse complement strand
CGTTTCCGCCGCTTCACCTGCATGTCAAGCCCTGGTAAGGTTCTTCGCGTTGCTTCGAATTAAGCCACATGCTCCGCTGCTTGTGCGGGCCCCCGTCAATTCCTTTGAGTTTTAGCCTTGCGGCCGTACTCCCCAGGCGGGACGCTTAATGCGTTGGCTGCGGCACGGGGGGATCGTCCCCCCACACCTAGCGTCCATCGTTTACGGCTGGGACTACCAGGGTATCTAATCCTGTTCGCTCCCCCAGCTTTCGCGCCTCAGCGTCGGTCTCGGCCCAGAGGGCCGCCTTCGCCACCGGTGTTCCACCCGATATCTGCGCATTCCACCGCTACACCGGGTGTTCCACCCTCCCCTACCGGACCCAAGCCGCGGAGGTTCCGGGGGCTTCGGGGGGTTGAGCCCCCCGCTTCGACCCCCGGCCTGCCGGGCCGCCTACGCGCGCTTTACGCCCAATGAATCCGGATAACGCTCGCCCCCTACGTATTACCGCGGCTGCTGGCACGTAGTTAGCCGGGGCTTCTTCTGCAGGTACAGTCTTGACTCTTCCCTGCTGAAAGCGGTTTACGACCCGAAGGCCTCCGTCCCGCACGCGGCGTCGCTGCGTCAGGGTTCCCCCCATTGCGCAAGATTCCCCACTGCTGCCTCCCGTAGGAGTCTGGGCCGTGTCTCAGTCCCAATCTGGCCGGTCGGTCTCTCAACCCGGCTACCCGTTGTCGGCACGGTGGGCCGTCACCCCGCCGTCTACCTGATGGGCCGCGGAGCCATCCCCTCCCGTCGGGGCTTTAGCCCGGGCGCCATGCGGCGCCCGGGGGTATCCGGTATTACCCGTCCTTTCGGGCGGCTATCCCGGGGGAGGGGGCAGGTTCTCCACGTGTTACTCAGCCGTTCGCCACTCGCTTCCCTCCGGAGAGGGGTGCCGTTCGACTTGCATGTGTTAGGCGCGCCGCCAGCGTTCATCCTGAGCCAGGATCGAACTCTCCGTCCAAAAATATATGGGCCTCGAGCCCGTCCGGTCCTCACAACTATTAGCTGATCGGTTCCGTTCGATTCATATGGTTTTAGTATAGGAAAAGGAATTTCTCGGGGCCGCCTCTCGGCGGCCTTGCGAAAAACAAATCCAAGTTAGACCATTTCAAATGGTTCGATGTCTGCCCGGATGCGACACAGCTGGTGTGTCCATCCTCGCAGTATCCGGTTCTCAAGGTGCACGCCTGCGCGGCCGATCCGGTTGCACCGGGCCGCGCGGCAAGGAGATATATTGCCAGACCGCGAAGCTCTGTGGGACGTCAATTCCACTCTTCACAAGTCCTACACAACATATTGCTTTCTATAGGTAATAGAAAGACTGGTGCGGATCTTCCGCACGTATCAGATGATGACCCTTTGGTTCAGGAATATATAGAGATCGGTCACCTGTATGTGTTTATCTACCCGCGCTTTTAGCAATGTAAACCGCGCTTCAGATAAAAAGAGGGAGCGCCGCGCACAACGCGACACTCCCCTAGCGATTCAAGAGAATCTATTAGGCCTCGAGAGCCTTCTTGGCGATGGTAGCCAGCTCGTTGAAGGACTCGATGTCCTCGTAAGCCATCTGAGCCAGGACCTTGCGGTCAAGCTCGATGCCGGCAACCTTCAGGCCGTGCATGAACTGAGAGTAAGAGATGTCGTTCAGGCGAGCAGCAGCGTTGATACGAGTGATCCAAAGAGAACGGATCTCGCGCTTCTTGTTGCGGCGATCACGATACTGATACTGCAGGGAGTGCTGGACCTGCTCTTTAGCATGCTTGTAAGTACGCGAAGCGGCACCGTAGTAACCCTTCGCACGGTGCATAACGGTACGGCGCTTCTTCTTGGCGGCAACAGCGCGCTTAATACGTGCCATGTTCTATCAACTCCTAGACGGTAAAACGAAAAACGGGAACGCGAACTTAGGCGAGACGCGACTTGATGACCTTGCGGTCGGCAGCGGCAATCTCGGTCTCCTGACGGAAGCCACGCTTACGCTTGGTGGACTTCTTGCTCAGGATGTGGCTCTTGAAAGCCTTGGCGCGCATAAGCTTGCCGGTACCAGTCTTGCGGAAACGCTTCTTGGTGCCGCTGTGGGACTTCATCTTAGGCATGAAATACTCCTTAATCGGTTACAGAACACTAGTTACTTAGTATCGCTTGCCGCTTTATCCTCATCGAAGGCGCCCTTAATCGGGGCGAGCAGCATAAGCATGTTACGGCCTTCCATCTTAGGCTTGGACTCGACCGTAGCGTAAGGCTTGAGATCCTCGGCGAGACGCTCGAGAACGTTAAGGCCCTGCTCCGGGTGAGCCATCTCACGGCCGCGGAACATGATGGTGATCTTAACGCGTGCGCCCTTCTTGAGGAAACGCAGAACGTGGCCCTTCTTGGTCTCGTAGTCGCCAACGTCGATCTTGGGTCGGAACTTCATTTCCTTGACCTCGACCTTGGACTGGTTCTTACGAGCAGCCTTGGCCTTCATGGCCTGCTGGTACTTGAACTTACCGTAGTCCATGACCTTGCAGACCGGCGGCTCCGCGTTGGGAGCGATCTCGACCAGGTCGAGACCCTGATCGTCGGCGACGCGCTGGGCATCGCGGATGGCGAACAGGCCGAGCTGAGAGCCATCGACGCCAATCAAACGGCACGAAGATGCAGTGATCTCGTCGTTGATGCGGGTGTCATCAGACTTAGCTATTTTCCCTACCTCCATTCATAAAAAAATAACCCGGCGCTTCTCAGCAACCAGGTCGTACACATAGACTTCCTCGATTTGAGGAAGGGAATCTAAGTTGTATGACCAGTCAGCTGCTCATTGGCGCCAAAAGGTGGGAACCCTCGGGTTCCTCTTTAGGGCATTGCGGGAACAACGCCTTGCGAATAATAACACGTACAGCGCGTTATCACATTACGTACACGAAAAAGGGGCCTTGACCCCCTTGAACGCTCGCTTGCATGTATGGTGCCCGAGGCGAGACTCGAAGGGCCTTCGCTTCGCGAAGCCCCGGGCTTCGGGCGCGCGGCGCCCTCGCCACGCTCCGCTACAAACAGGCCACAGGCCTGTTTGCTTAACGCTTCGCGCGCTCACGCGAGTTCGGCACGAAAAAGGGGGCCGCAACCCCCTCGAACGCTCACTTGCATGTATGGTGCCCGAGGCGAGACTCGAACTCGCACGTTGTTGCCAACGGTGGATTTTGAGTCCACTGCGTCTGCCAATTCCGCCACTCGGGCACGTAATGCGTGAGTTAGTTTATCACAGCTTTCTACCGATTAGTCCGAAAATGGAACTTCGAGCATTTCGATGAGTTCGACCGTGCGGAGCATCTCGCGCTGACGGCATCCGCGACCGTCGACCGAAGCCTCGCCCATCTGGTTATCGTAAGGGTCCTCGCGCATGCCGTCGAAAGAGGGGTCAAACCCTGCCTGGAATCGATTGTTGGCCACCATACGCCACGGGTCGAGATTGCCAAAGTAGTGACGGCGGCGCCACTCCTCCCCCATCCTGCGAGCAGAAGATCCAAATGACACGTCGGCGTTGAGCCAACCGGTCTGCGGCGTATAGAACTCTGCCCAGTCGTGCGACCCCACCGAATCGGGCGCAACGTACAGGCCGCTCTGCCAACGGGCAGGCACGCCCGCGATACGGCACATGGTGATAAACGTGAGCGCCATAACGCCGCAATCGCCGCGGAGCGAATGCGCGCAGTCATCGGCAATAGATCCCAAAAGCAAGTACGGCGGCTGATAGCGATAGTCGATATGCTGCGTCAGATAATCATAGATAGCACGGGCGCGATCGAGCGGATCCACGAGTCCGTCAACAACACCGGCCGTCAGCTGCTGCAGATACGGCGTGAATGCAATGTGCGGACGGTCCTCGGAAATATCCTCGGGCAGAGGCGCGTCCATACGCGGATGAACCGGAAGTGTGCCACCGTAGACATCACAATAAGCAGCATCGATGTGATAACGATAAGTCACCGAGAATGAGCGCTCACTCGAAGAAGACCACGAGGCGGTACGCGCCGAAGCGTTCGCGGGAGCAACAGCACCCTCCGGCGTCATGTCGAGAATCTCGACCTGAGACTGTTGGCGGCAGGTGGCGGCTACGGGAAGCCAAGCGCGAACGGTCTCCCCCTCTAGAGCGCCGGGGACAGACAAGGACGCCTTAAGCGTAATAACGCGAGTCAATCCGTTTTGCGACTCCATCTCCTTGAGCATCTCGTTGCGCAGTGCAATTCCGTCCGTAGGATCGGGGCGCATGCCGGGAACCTCTTTGGGATATACGCGAAGCGAATCGAGGAAGTTGTCGAGAACGGACAGCTCGTCATCGATAAAGCGCCAGTCAATACGCTTACGGTCAATCAGATCGTCAAACTGCTCCTCGGTAAACTCAGGCCACTCCTCGCGAATCATCGCAATAGCTCGATCGCGCGACACCGAAAAATGAAGCGGCGTCTCAAGCATGCGATACCGCTCGGCACGAACGCAGGCAGCAAGCGAGGGATCGGGATCTTGGGCAAGTAGGCGGTCGCAAGCCTCAATAGCCTGCGAAAGATACCCCGCGTCCTTTAAACGCAGAATCTCGGGTGGCAAGCCAACATCTAGAAAACGGAAGTCATCATTGCAAACATCAACAGAGCAACCAACAGGACCCTCGTCAATAACCTTCCCATCCGAAGGCAGCACATTAATAACAGCCATACCAAAACTCCAAGTCACTAGAACGCTTGAAGTCCATTGTAGCGAGATAAAAAAGAAAGCCCCAATAAAGGAACTCTCAACACCGATAAACGGTACCTATAAAAAATGAATTCAGCCCAGTAACCCTGTAGCGAGTTAACGAAGGAGGCCCCGTTTCCCCGGAGCTGATTCCGTCGCGCGACTTCTGGCGAAGCCAGGTGAGCGCGAGGGAAACAGCGTAGGGGAAACGGGGCCTCCGGCGGGAAGTTAAACCGCTACTTACGCCTTGTTGACGGAGCCAAACTCCTCCATGAGCTCCTTGGTGCGGGCAACGATGTTGTCGCGACCAGGCTTGAGGAGCTTACGGGGGTCAAAGCCCTTGCCCTGTTGATCCTTGCCGGCCTCGATGTACTCGCGAACACCCTTGGCGAAGACGAGCTGCAGATCGGTGTTGACGTTGATCTTGGAGATGCCCAGGGAGATGGCCTTCTTGATCTGATCCTCGGGGATGCCGGTGCCACCGTGCAGGACGAGGGGCAGGTCGCCGGTCTGAGCCTTGATCTCGCCCAGGCGCTCGAAGGAAAGGCCAGCCCAGTCGGCAGGGTACACGCCGTGGATGTTGCCGATACCGCAGGCGAGGAAGTCGACGCCCAGGTCAGCAATCTGCTTGCACTCAGCAGGATCAGCGAGCTCGCCGCTGGAGGTCACGCCGTCCTCGGTGCCGCCGATGCCGCCGACCTCGGCCTCGATGGACATGCCCTTGGAGTGGGCAAGCTCAACGAGCTCCTTGGTGCGGTCGAGGTTAAGCTGGAAGGTCTCCTCGTGAGAGCCGTCATACATGATGGACGTGAAGCCGGCCTCGATGCACTTGAAGCAGTCCTCGTAAGAACCGTGATCGAGGTGAAGGGCGACGGGAACGGTAACGCCCGTGGCCTCGACGGCAGCCTTGACCATGTCGGCGCAGACCTTGAAACCGCCCATCCACTTAGCGGCACCAGCGGTGCACTGAAGGATCAGCGGAGACTTGGCCTCCTCGGCGGCCTGGAGAATAGCCAGGGTCCACTCGAGGTTGTTGGTGTTGAAGGCACCGAGACCGTACTTGCCGGCCTCGGCCTTCTTGAGCATGTCTGCTGCGTTGACGAGCATAAAAGAAACCTCCTGTAAGGTTGCTCCGATAACGCCTGAGATTTTACCACGACATACCCGAGCATAAACGTTCGTTTGTTCACGAATACCATCCGATTGGACAAATTTTGACCGTTTGCCCCACAGAATCGACCCACTGGGGAAAATAGCTTGACGATTGAGCGGTCTTCGTGGTTCGAAAGACGGCTTCGAGCCTACATCTGCATAAACGGGTTCTGCATAAGTTCGCGCGCCATCGTGGTCGAATCGCCATGGCCCGTCAAGCAAACGGTATCGGGCGGAAGCATCTTGGCAAGTTTGGAGAGCGAGCACATAATCGCCGCCTCGTCACCGCCGGAAAGATCGGTACGACCGTGGCTGCCCGGGAAAAGCGTGTCACCCACAAAGGCGATGTTCCCCTGCTCGGTCGCGGCGAACAGGACGATGCCGCCCGGCGTATGCCCCGGCGTCTCGATCACCTGCAGGCAGACGTCGCCCACCTCAATTGTATCGCCCTCGGCAAGCAAACGCGTCGGCTCACCCGGATCGGGCGTCTCGATACCCCACATGGCGCGCTGCTCCTCGATATTTGCGCGAGGTACCGTCACGTCCTTAGCGCACAACTCATATAGTGCGCCGTCGCCAACGACAGCCCGAACCCCGGCAACCCCGCCAACATGGTCGGCATGACCGTGCGTGCAGACAGAGCCGAGTACACGCACCTCGGGATGCGCGGTGCGGATATGCTCCACAAGACGCTCGCCCTCCCACGCCGGATCGACGATTAAGCACTCGTCATTCGAAATCACGGCGTAGCTGTTGGTCTGAATCGGGCCGTTGACGAGCGCCTCAATCGAAGCCGTGCCTCGGGGTGTCAGGTCCAAAGTCATATCGTCCATGCGCATACCCTCCTTCTAAAATACGCTCGAGGCACCAAACGATGCCTCGAACGTAACCAATATCTATGATGCTGAGAGGCTCTCGCACCTACACACGGCGCTTGAGTTGCGCTCCGCCCTCGCCGGGCATAAGACGGCGAGCGTCGTAGACCGAATCGACACTGCTGATGGAAGCCAGCAGCGGATCCAGACCACTCGCGTCCGAGATCTCGACCATAAAGCGCAGGGTTGCAATACCCTCGCGGTTGGTCGATGTGGCGGCGGAAAGGATATTGCCGCCTGCATCGCCAATGGCAATGGTGACGTCCTTGAGCAGGCCCATGCGGTCCAGGCACTCGACCACGATCTCGACCTGGAAGAGAGTGTCGGCAGCACCATCCCACTCTACGTCAATCATGCGCTCTGGGTGCTCCATGAGGCCCTTGACGTTGGGGCAGTTGGCGCGATGCACTGAGACACCTCGGCCACGCGTGATGAAGCCGACGATATCGTCGCCCGTCACGGGGTTGCAGCAATGAGCCAGACGGACCAGCAGGCCACTGTTGCTCTCGCCCTTAACGATAATGCCGTTACTTGCGCTCTTGCCACGCTTTTGCGGCTTGCGGTTGGAGCCGCGGGCCGGCTGTTTCACGACCTCGGCGATAGCCTCGGCCTTGGTGAGCTGTTCCTCGGGCTTGGGGTCCAAGATTTGCTCGACCTTATTACCCACAGCGCGCGGGGCAACCTTGCCGGCGCCGACGGCAGCAAACAGGTCCTCGAGCTGCTTGAAGTTAAACTGCTCCGCCACGGCGTTGAGCGCACGCGTGGAGCGCGGCGTGGAGATGCCATACCCGCGCTTGCGCAGGTCCTTGGCCAGCATATCGCGGCCGGCGGCAGCGTCGTCGTCCTTAGTCGCGGCGGCAAAGTAGCGACGGATCTTGGACTTGGCCGAAGGCGTCTTGACGATCTTGAGCCAATCACGCGACGGTTTGGAACTCTTGTTAGTCAGGATTTCAACGCGGTCGCCCGTCTTGATCTCGTGCGTGAGCGGGGCCACAGCACCGTTGATCTTAGCGCCGACGCAGTGGTTTCCCACCTCGGTGTGAACGGCATAGGCAAAGTCGAGCGGCGTGGAGCCGGCACGAAGCGCCATGACCTCGCCCTTGGGCGTAAAGACGAAGATCTCCTGATCGAAGAGATCGACCTTCAGCAAATGCAGGTATTCCTTGGCGTCGGTGATCTCATCAGACGCAGCCCAATCGAGCGAATGCTTGAGCCAGTTGATCTGGTCGTCCAGACGCTGGGCATCATTGGTCTTAGACGCAGACGATCCGCCCGACTTCTTATATAGCCAGTGGGCGGCAATGCCGTACTCGGCCTGCTCATGCATCTCATAGGTTCGAATCTGAATCTCGAGCGGGCGGGCCGTGGGGCCGATAACCGTCGTATGGAGCGACTGGTAGTTATTGACCTTGGGCATGGCGATATAGTCTTTAAAGCGACCGGGCATGGGGTGCCACAGCGTATGCACTGCGCCGAGCGTGGAGTAGCAATCGCGCACCGAATGGGTAATAACGCGCAGCGCCACCAAATCGTAGATCTCGGAGAATTCCTTGCCCTTGCGCTTCATCTTTTGGTAGATGGACCAATAGTGCTTGGAGCGGCCGTTGATCTGGAAGCCCTCCAGGCCAATGCGGTTGAGCTCGTCGGTGAGCGTCTTGATGGTCTCGGCCAGATAGCGCTCGCGAACCTCGCGCGACTCAGCCACCATGCGCGCGATGCGCTGGTAGGCGTCGGGCTCAAGGTAGAAGAAGGACAGGTCCTCGAGCTCCCATTTAATGGAGCTCATGCCCAGACGGTCGGCCAGAGGCGCATACACGTCCATGGTCTCGCGAGCCTTAAACAGGCGACGGTCCTCACGCAGGGCTGCAAGGGTGCGCATGTTGTGCAGACGGTCGGCAAGCTTAACGATGATGACGCGGATGTCCTTGGACATGGCGAGGAACATCTTGCGCAGCGTGAGGGCCTGTTTCTCGTCCATGCTGTCGACTTCGATGTTGGTGAGCTTGGTCACGCCATCGACGAGCTCGGCCACCGTATCGCCAAACAGGCCGGAAACATCGGCAAGCGA